>CBINPH010000186.1:0-6877 GCA_966252445.1 uncultured Chitinophagaceae bacterium
TTTTACCTTGTATGCATTGAGTGATGGCTTGGTGGAATTTACCAAAGGCAAGAAAGACAGAACCTTTGTTTCCGTCAAAGCTATCGACACCACGACGCAGGCTGAGGCCTGACAAGTGTTTGCCATAAAGTTTTTTCATTTTTATTTTTTTACTAACACAAAATTCAAAAAACAATGGCAACAGCAAAGAAAAAAGCTGCCCCCAAGAAAAAGGCAGCGAAGAAAAAAGCAGCTGCTAAAAAGTCCGCTGCTAAAAAGCCCGCCAAGAAGGCTGCTCCGAAGAAGAAAGCCGCTAAGAAGGCTGCTCCAAAGAAGAAAGCCGCTCCGAAGAAGAAGGCCGCCAAGAAGGCTGCTCCGAAGAAGAAGGCCGCCAAGAAGGCCGCTCCGAAGAAGAAAGCCGCCAAGAAGGCCGCTCCAAAGAAGAAGGCTGCCAAGAAGAAAGCCGCTCCGAAGAAGAAAGCCGCCAAGAAGGCTGCTGCTCCGAAGAAGAAGGCTGCCAAGAAGAAAGCCGCTCCGAAGAAGAAAACAGCTCCTGCTCCTGCAGCTCCTGCCGGCAATTCCGGCATGACCCCTGCTTCTTAACACGGGCTTTCTTGTGCAAGATGGTATTCAAAAGTCCCGCCTTCGGCGGGACTTTTTTTTGGTGTTTACTCACCGCTGTCCATGAAACGTCGTAGGTTTGATCCATGGAGAACAAGGCCATAGCCGAACAATTCAAGTTGCTCGCCCAGGTGATGGATATACACGGCGAAAACACTTTCAAGGTCCGTTCCTATACCAACGCAGCCTTCCAGCTGGATAAGCATCCGGCACCCCTCGCCCGGATGGATGTGCGGGATATCGCTTCCATCAAAGGCATCGGGGAAGCCATGGCCGCCAAGGAACACGTCCTGTTGCAAACAGGGCAGCTGCCCGCACTGCAGGATTATCTTTCCCGGACACCGCAGGGGGTTATCGATATGCTGCGCATCAAAGGCCTGGGGCCGAAAAAGATTGCCGTGGTCTGGAAGGAAATGGGCATAGAAGAGCTGGCCGAGCTCCTCTATGCCTGCCAGGAAAACCGTCTTTTGCTGTACAAAGGCTTTGGGGCAAAGACCCAGGACAACGTCCGAGAATCCATCGAATTTTTTCTCGCTTCCCGGGGACAACACCTGTACGCCGACCTCGAAAGCTATGCCCAGGAGCTGATCGCCCGCTGGCAGCAACGCTGGGGACCGGAGACGCCGGTAGCCCTGACCGGGGGCATGCGCCGGCAATGCCCTGTCCTGGACAGGGTCTCCATCGTGGTGGGCCAAGGTGCGGGTGAGATCCGCGCAGGACTGGAAGGCGGCTATGTCCTGCTGGAGGAATCGAATGATCGCCTGCTCCTGCGCAGCCCGGAGCAGGTCATGCTGGAGGTGTTTCCCTGCTCGCCCGAGGCTTTTGCGGAGGTGCTCTTCCGGACCACAGGAAGCGAGGCTTTTCTCTCCGCTTTCGAGGCCCGACCCCTCGCCGAAGCCCGGAACGGGGAAACCATCCCGCTGACCACGGATGCTGCGATCCTGGAACAGGCGGGCCTCCCCTATATTCCTCCCTGTTTGAGAGAGGATGCCCGTATCCTGGATCAGGCGGAGAAAGGCCCCCTCCCGGCCCTCATCCAGCCTGAGGACATCCGGGGGGTCATCCATACCCACAGCGACTGGAGTGACGGCAGGAACAGTGTGCTCGACATGGCCGAAGCCGCGCGCGCCCTGGGCTACGAATACCTGGTCCTGAGCGATCATTCCCAGTCCGCCGCCTATGCGCGCGGCCTGAAGCCTGACCGCATCGTGGAGCAACACCAGCTGATCGACGAGCTCAACCGGCAGCTGGCACCGTTCCGGATATTCAAAAGCATCGAATCCGACATTCTGTACGACGGCTCCCTGGATTATCCGGACGAGATACTCCGTTCTTTCGACCTGGTCATCGCGTCGGTGCACAGCAACCTCAAGATGGATCAGGACAAAGCCATGCAGCGCCTGCTCCGCGCCATAGCCCATCCCTGCACCACCATCCTGGGACATCCTACAGGCCGGTTGTTGCTGGGAAGGCCAGGCTACCCTGTAGACCATCGTGCATTGATTGATGCATGCGTGGCCCATGGCGTGGTCATCGAGATCAATGCCCATCCCCGCCGCCTGGATCTGGACTGGAGCTGGCTGCCCTATGCGCTGGAACAGGGGGCCCTGCTGTCCATCGACCCGGATGCCCATGCCCGGGAAACCATGGCTGACATTCGGTACGGGGTGTTGGCGGCACAGAAAGGCGGTCTGACGGCCGACCGAAATCTCAGCAGCTTTTCGCTGCCGGCCCTGGAGGCCTACCTGCAAAAGCGCCGGGCCCCTGCCGCCCCCTGATCTCCCGACCGGAAACCGTTTGAAAATCACGGGAATTGACGTACATTCACCAGGGAATAAAACCGTCCAGCACCCATGCAAACCGTTGCCATCATCCCGGCACGTTATGGTTCTACCCGTTTCCCGGGAAAGCCCCTGATCAGCATCGCCGGGACCACCATGGTCCGCAGGGTCTATGAGGGGGTAAAAGCCCTACCCCTCTTCGACGACGTGATGGTGGCCACCGATGATGCGCGCATCTTCGATCACGTGACGGCATTCGGCGGAAAGGCCGTCATGACGGCAGCGACACACCAAAGCGGTACGGAACGCTGTGCGGAAGTCGTGGAAGGCATGGCCGAGAAACCTGCTGTGGTGATCAATGTACAGGGAGACACGCCCTTCATCGACCCGAACCACCTGCGCGAACTGATCGAATGCTTTCAGGATCCGCTGACCGAGATCGCCACACTGGTCAAGAAGATCGAGGACCACCGGACGGTCCACAACCCCAATATCCCCAAAGTCGTTTTTAGCAAAAACCACCTCGCTATTTATTTCTCCAGAAGCGCCATTCCCCATATCCGCGACGTGGAGATGAATGCCTGGCATGACCATTTCCCTTACTACAAACATATCGGCATCTACGGGTACCGGACGCCCGTGTTGCAGGAAATTGTACGCTTACCCGCGGGCCAGCTGGAGATGGCAGAAAAGCTGGAACAGTTGCGCTGGATAGAACACGGGTATGCCATCCGCGTCGCCGAAACACGGACGGAAAGCATCGCCATAGATTCACCGGAAGATCTCTCCCGGCTCTTGGCTAAAATGGAGGGCAAGAAATATCTGGATTGACGGAACCGGAGTGGTGTGGGCCGGGCAAGCCCTTTGTCCATTGATCAGCAGGCACTAATCGGGATCATCAAGGTGAACTTCACTATCACGCATATCGTCCTGCTCAAGGTTCTGTTCCTGGGCGCCCTGCTGAGCATGGTGATCTATGTGTGGTTGCGTTATTTGTTCCTGAAGGACCGCGCCGCCCGCTACTACCTGGTCTATGCGATCGTGCTCATCATCGCCTTCACCTTCCAGCTGGACAGGTACCCCAGCCTGGCCTTCCTGCAGATAGACCCGCCCTACCTCCATTATCTGTTTCACGATGGGCTGATCAACCTGGCCTTTATTGTCTATATTTTCTTTGCGTCGGCTTTCCTGGATGCCCCCACGCGATATCCGCGCGTGCACCGTATGGCCACCGGCACCGCCAGGATCACCCTGGCGCTGTGGATCATCCACATGATCCTGGCGGCCTTCATCCCCGGCTCTCCGTTGCTGCAGGCATTGCACTACACCGAGTTTACCATCGTCATGGCCCTCGGCATCATCGGCGCCGTCACCATCATGCGGCATCCGTCTTATCTGGAAAAGCTGCTCTTCGCAGGCATCGCCTCCCTGCTGATGGCCGGATTCTACAAGGTCTTCATTCTGCTGTTGCCAGCCGCAAAGGCCCAGGCGCTCCCCGAGCCCTATACGGTGCTCATGATCGCGATCGTAGCCGAATTGCTGGTCTATGCCGGCGCCATTGGCTACAAGGTATACCGCGTGCAACGGGAGCTTATTCGCTACAACAAGACCCTCATCGGCGAGTTGGAAGTAAACAGGGGCCTGCAAGGGGAGCTCCGCAGCACCCTGCTGAAATACCAGGATCACCTGGAAGGCCTCGTCGAGGAAAGGACCAGGGAAGTGATCCAGAAATCGGAGGATTTGCAGGAGGAGCAGCTGCGCAAAACGCGGGAGGCCTACAAGCGGATGAGCCTGGAGCGCGAGCTTCGGGCCATCCGCAGCCAGATGAGCCCTCATTTCCTGTTCAACTGCCTCAACATGGTGTCCGCCTTCGTGATGGGCAATCAAAAAGCGGAGGCCATGGATATCATCCAGCAGTTCTCGAAGCTGCTGCGGCTGGTCCTGAACAACTCTATGCATCCCCAGGTCGCCATTGAAAAGGAAATGCAGACCTTGAAGTTATACCTGCAGCTCGAGGCCGTCCGGTACAACCATATTTTCAGCTATGTTTTCGACATAGAGCCCGAACTGCTCAGCGATGATTATGGCCTGCCGCCCATGCTTCTGCAACCCTTCGTGGAAAATGCCATCCGGCATGTGCTCTCCAACCATGAGGGCACACCCGGCAGGGTGGTCATCTCCCTTCGCCTGGATGGGGGACATATCGTGTGCGAAATCGGCGACAACGGCATCCGCAGCGACGCGGCGCCAGCAGGGGTAGCTGAGGAGGATCCCGACCTGCCGTCGGAGCGGGACGTGACCATGACCAAGATCAACCTGGCCAAGGAATTTTACAGAGAGGACGCCTCCGTGGAGATCATCGATTTCGATGATCCGGGCCCGGGTTCCGCCGTCCGGATCCGCATACCGGCCTGAGGAGCCCTACTCCCGCAGCCGCCATGCCGCAGGATAATAATTGTTGAGGCGTCCCTGCACGGCTTTGGCCCAGCCGAGGGGGTAGCCGGCGAAGCGGGCCGTCACCCAGCCTTCAGCCGCGGCATAGTCCTCGAGGGCCTCTTTCCGCAGATAGCGGAGGGCCTGTTCCAGGTCCAGGGGCAGGGAGGGCCCTTCCCCGTTCAGGATAAGGCCAAGGGCCAGCGCCGGTGCCGGCACCAGCGCTTCACGGATCATCCTGCCCATCGCTATGCCAGCCTGCCGTATGCGGACCTGACCCGCCAGTTCTTCCAGGGCGGCGGCCTGCGCCTGGGGGAAGGCCAGCCAGTTGTCCGCCAGGCGCAGGAAATCCAGGGGCCACTGCGGATCGGTGTATGCAGACAGCCGGGTGCGCTGCTGCCGGTCCGCATAGGCGTAGGGCCGCTTTTTGCCGCCGGGAGTCCGGGCTTTCTTCCCGGTTCCGCGGTGCCGCAGGCAACCGATGAAAAAACCCTCCCCTGCTGTTTTGTCCGGGTAGAACCGGTATCCGAAGCTCCCCCCGGCCACCTGGCTCTCGGTGATGCCCATGGGCTGTGTGCCTGACAGGCGCACGCTTTCCAGGGGGAAGCGTCCGGCCAGCCAGTCGAGGATGTCTTCATTTTCTTCTTTCGAATACGAACAGGTCGCATACACCAGCAGGCCGCCTGGCTTCAGGGTATCGAGCACATCGGTGAGGATACGCTGTTGCCGCAGGCTGCAGTGACGCACCTGCTCGGGCGACCAGCCCGCGGCCGCAGCCGGTTGCTTGCGGAACAGACCCGAGCCGGAACAGGGGGCATCGACGAGCACCAGGTCGAAAAAACCCGGCAGCCGCTGAAAGGAGGAGGGGTCTTCCGCCGTGAGGACAGTACCGGGCATGCCCCACTTGGTCATGTTTTCCGCCAGAACGCTTCCCCGTGAGCGGATCACCTCATTGGAGACCACCAGGCTGTCCGGCGACAGGATGCCGGCGAGCAGGGTGCTCTTGCCCCCCGGGGCGGCGCAAAGGTCCAGGGCCCGCAGGGGCCCCGACAAATCCAGGCACTGCTCCAGTGCGGTTTCCAGCGCCATCGACGAGGGCTCCTGCACATAGTAAGCTCCGGCATGCCACAGCGGGTCATGGGCGAAGACCGGGCGCGAAGGCAGGTACAGCCCATGCCGGGACCAGGGCACCTTCTGCAGGGACGGGGAACCCAGCCAAAAACCCGGGGAAGACCCGGCGCCGGCCAGGTATTTGCTGAATTTGTAGGGATGTACGCGAACCGCCGTCGCCATCCTGTCGGGGGCATGCGCGTCCTGGAAGGCCTGGCGGTCGAAGCCCGGCAACCCCTCCAGGGCGTCCAGGAGTCCTGCAGGCAGGGCCACGGGTTGCATCATGCGGAATCGTTTGGCACGGTCCAAAATTACTGGTTAGCCAGGAGGATGGGAAACCTTTTGTTTCTTACCTTTAAGTTCCACGATTGCACAGCATAAAAACATGAACATCATGCCCATCAGGACCGCAGCGGCCATGGCTGCCGAAGGAAAAACCCCTGAAGTGCTGTTCTGGGTAGGCTGCGCCGGCAGCTTTGATCAGCGGGCCCAGCAGATCACCAGGGCCTTTGCCCTGATCCTCGAAAAAGCGGGTGTTGACTTCGCCATCCTTGGCCAGGAAGAGCAGTGCACAGGCGACCCGGCGCGGCGGGCCGGCCATGAATTTCTTTTCCAGATGATGGCCTACCAAAACATCCGCACCCTGAACGGGTACGGAATCAAAAAGATCGTCACGACCTGTCCGCACTGCTTCAATACGCTGCAGAATGAATATCCGGAACTGGGTGGGCATTACCAGGTCATGCACCATGCGGTCTTCCTCCAGCAACTCCTGGACGAAGGCCGCATACGGCTCAAAGAAGATGGGGCCTTCAAAGGCAGGACCATTACCTATCACGATTCCTGCTATGGCCTGCGCGAACTCGGCGTGCAGCGCCAGCCGCGCGCCCTGCTCGCCACCGTCGCCGGGCTCGAGCTGAAGGAGATGGACGAGGCCGATGTCTGCTGCGGCT
>CBINPH010000187.1:0-6859 GCA_966252445.1 uncultured Chitinophagaceae bacterium
ATGTCAGCGCCCTCCTCAGCGAGGGTTGCGAGTGACGCGCGTAGCATTTTGATGTCACCCTCGATAGTCCCGTCAGACAGGGCAGCGTCGAGCTTCAGCTTGGGGCTCTTCCTGAACTTCTGGCTGTTGCTGGACATGAGGAACATCAGCAGCTGGTCGCTGTACTTGCGCTCGACAATCTCCTTGCCCTTGCGGCGCACGACGCGGCCACCTTGTACTACATACGCGGGCACGCCCTCGACAGCCCTACGCCAGGCCTCCTGCTCCATCCCTTCGACTGCCTCCTCGCGTGCCTCATTTACAGCGCGCTTGAAGTCTTCATCTCGACCCATCTTCTGGTGGACGCTCTGCTTACTTGCACCCACAGATCGGGCTGCTACAGCGATGACCCCATGCTTGCGCAGTTCCGCCAAGAAGAGTTCACGCCTGCGACCATTCAGAACCAGGGCGTTTTGTAGATGAAGGTCACCTGCAGGTTGTTGAGCTGCTGGTGGAAATACAGCACGCAATACAGGAGCATCGACAGGCTCAGCAGGGACGGGGTGGTGGAGTCGAAGGTGCGCTGCCCGATGAGCTGTCGCGCGCTGAAGATCAGGTAGGCGCCGAAGAGGATCATCATGATGCTGATCAGGCGCCTGGTATTCCGCGTACCCAGCAAGGCACGGAAGACCAGGGCGTAGAGATAGAACTCCACCACGTATTCCGCAAAATACAGGAGCAGGTTGTGGATGCCCGCTTTGCCGGTATAATACCCTATGGATTTGAACAGGCAGCTGACGGTGAGGGTCACGACCAGGAGGCGCAGTTCCAGCGGGCTGGATTTGAAGAAATACCATCCCGGGATCAAGGGCAAAAGGAAGCTGTAACAGGCGATCAGTTCCGCGTAATACAAATAGAACTCCATAGGCGTCCTGTGAGGAGGTGGCCCTGCCGGGAAAAGGGGAAGCGCAGGCTTAATCCAGGATATTCCTGGACCCGCAAAGGTTGGGGCAGGGTGCCGAAGGGCAATAGGGCACCAGCGAGGCGCTGCTGTCCAGGGCGGCGGCCGCCGAGAACAGCCGCGCGCCGGCAGGCGCGGGTGCTTCCTGTGCGGCGGGGATGATATCGTTGCGGTCCGCATCAATGCCCAGGATGACCAGCTCCCTGTGGCCGGCATCGTCCAGGGCGTAATAGATGCGGATGCCTTCGCAGCCCGGCTGCCCGAGAATGCGCTCCAGGTGATCCCTGGAAAAGGCATGCCCGTATATCTTCTCGTTGGGGTGGGTTTGCCGGAAACGGCGGATCATGCTTTTGATGTTGTCCAACGGGGCGAATAGCCCCTTTGTATGCTCGGTCATGGGGTTGTTTTTAATATATGGGGTGGGGTGGGCAGGTTCAGCTCAGGGCATTCCTTTTTCCACAGAGATTTGGGCAGGGTGCAGGGTCAGCCACCAGCGTCGCATCCGCCACCTTGGGCATGGCCGGCAGCGCAATGAAAGCCCGCAGCAGGTTGCAGCCTGTCCCGTGGGGGTAATCTTCCGTCGTCAGCAGGTCGTTCCTGTCGCGATCCGTGCCGACCAGGATCAGTTCCCGGACCGGCCCGGTTTCTCCCGTGATCGGGTCCGTGCCGTTGGGGTTCACCGAGTGAAAGATCCGTATGCCGGCGCAGCCTGGCTGGCCCAGCACTTTCATAATGGCGTCTCTGGAAAAGTAGTTGGCCCGGATGACCTCGGGGCTCGCCGGTACGGCATCCATATAGGTCTTCCGGAAGAGCGCTACACGCTGCCGCGCCTCTTCCAGGGAAATGACGGTGCCGCCTATGGCATGCGGGTGGTCGTAGCCGGGCTGCCGGGAGGAACCGTCCTGCGGATCGCGGGCGGGATCTTGATGGGTTTGCATGGCGGTTGGTTTTGCACCACCAAGATACAATGAATTTTCACTTGCGGTACATAGGGCGCGATGCCCGTCCGGGCCCTTTTCAACCACCCACAGCTCAAGCCTTTCTATCGTGCTGAAGATGAATGCCTAAGAAGGTGTATGTTTCGTTTGTTCGGCAACGTTATATGCCCGGAAATGCGTAAAACCACTGTCCATTTGCGTAGAAATACGGTATTGCGAAAATCGGGCAGTATTGCTCTTGTGTGCGCCCTCCTGATGAAGGACATTTGTACCTGTTGAGACGCTAAACCAACACCGCATGAAAACGCCGATGGATCCCCGCAGTTTGTACCCGCGCCGACCGATGCACGACCTGGTGCACATGCAACAGGCGCTTATTCCCGCCCTTCAGCGCCAGCACCTCACCCAGTTTGCCGACTCGACGGAAGCCGAGCGACTGGCCAGCCAGAACGCCTTGCTCCGGCGGATCATTAGCCGCACGATGGAGCTCCTGACCGACTGCGGAGAGCGTCGCCTCCCCGATTAGAGAACCCTTACATCCCTTCCAACCCCAAAACAACCCTCCATTTCATCCCGCCTGTTAACCTCCCGGAAGAATGCAGTTCCCTGCATTCTTCCTTCTCTTTATGCCCAGGCGGATTCAACCGGTTGCGCATGCGCCGCATGGTCCGGCGCGACGGGGATGCCTGGTCACGGAAGACAGCAGGGGGTGCCCCTCCACGCCGGGCGGGTACCGGCACGCGCCCCCGCCTGCAGCATGGGGTTTATCGGTTAGGGCCGGCCGCCAGCAATGCGTATATTGTGGCCAAATCACCGCAGCGTGTTCCATATCCATGACGGCGCCTTTGTTCCCGTGGGCCCCCTGCCCGTCTCTCCCGACAGCCGCGGGCTTCGCTATGGGGAAGGGCTGTTCGAGACCATGAAAATGCACCAAGGTAGACTGCTGCTCGCGGAGCGGCATTTCGGGCGCCTCTTCCGGGGCCTGGACCTGCTCGGCCTCCGCCCGCCGCCTTCTCTGGCGCCGGAGACCCTCCACACGATGATCGATGAGCTTTGCCGGCGCAACGGCCATGCCGGACAGGCCCGGATACGCCTTATGGTCTACACCGGTGAGGGGCCTGAAGAAGAGCTGCATTACCTGATCCAATCCTGGCCGCTGGCCCCGGAGGTCATGCGCCTGAATGAAGAGGGGCTGCGGCTAGGCGTGTACGCCGATGCCCGCATAACGGCTGACCGCTTTTCTGCCCTTAAGTCCGGCAACTACTTGCCCTATCTCCTCGCTGCACGCCATGCCCAGGCGCAGGGACTGGACGACTGCCTGCTGCTGAACGGGAAGGACCGTGTAGCCGAGACCAGCATCGCCAATGTATTTGTGTGGCAAAAGGGGGAGATCCTTACTCCGCCTTTGTCGGAGGGCTGTGTGGAAGGGGTGATGCGGGGCTACCTGTTGGACCTGCTGCGCGCGCGGGGGGCCGCCGTGCGCGAAACGCCGCTCACCCTGAAAAGCCTCGCCGGGGCCGGGGAGCTCTGGCTTACCAATGCGCTCCGCGGTCTTCGCTGGGTATCGCGCTGCGGGGACGCCCGCTACAGCGGGGAACAGGCAGCCCTGGTTCATGGGTGGATCACCGAGCAGTTGGCCGGGGACTACCCCGGCTGACGGACATCATCCTCAGCGGAAGAGATCCGCTGCCGTCCCGTCGCCCGGGAACTGCCGCATCAGGTGCACGATGGCCTCCTGTCCTTCCGGACCCAGATCCAGTGAAAAATCGTTGACGTACAATTCGATATGTCTGCGCATCACCTCGGGATCCATGGCCTGGGCATGGTCAGTTACAAAGGGGGGCAGCGGGGGATAATGGCCGAAGGCATATTCCAGGCTCTGGCGGATCAGGGCATCCGTCCTGCGCTGCAGGGCTTCCGGGACATCCCGCCGCGCCGCGATACAGGCCAGGGGGATGGGGTGGCCCGTCTTCTCCTCCCAATAAGCGCCCAGGTCAGCCACCTGATGCAGTCCCTTGTCGCGGAAGGTAAAACGGCTCTCGTGGATCAGCAGGCCCAAGTCGGCCTCGCCGCTGGCTACCGCATCTTCGATGGCGGAAAACACCATAGGCACGCGGTCAGTGGCGCGGGGGAAGGCATGGCTGAGCAGCATGTTCGCGGTGGTGTGCACCCCCGGGATCGCTATCCGGCAGCCCTCGACCTCTCCGGGATCCATCGGGCCCCGGGCCACGAGCAGGGGGCCGCAGCCCCGGCCCAGGGCGCTGCCCGCACGGAGAACGCGGTAACGGTCCGTCACCCGGAACAGGGTGGGGAAGCTCATTTTGGTGAAAGGCAGCCGTCCTTCGAGGGCCCATTCGTTCAGGGTCTCAATGTCGGCCAGCACCGGACGGAAGGAGAGTTCACCCGCCGGGATCTTTCCCTGGACCAGGGCGTCAAAGATAAACGTGTCGTTCGGGCAGGGTGAAAAGCCCAGGTCAAACATGGTCGGCATGGATCAACAGGGGTTCAGGTGTTTCCAACAGCCGGGTCAGCGCCTCGTTGAGGGCGGCGACGGCCCGGGGTATCTGCCAGCGGCTGCGGTCACGTACCTCGACATGGTTGGAGACGCTCCGCAGCTGCAGGAAAGGCAGTCCTTCCATCAGGCATACATAATGAAAGGCGGCTCCCTCCATGCTTTCCAGCGTGGCGGGATGGTCCCGCAGGATGCGCGCGATGGTTTGGGGGCGTCCACTGACCGTGCTGACGCTGATGGCCTCGGCAGCAGGCAACCCCGACAGGGCAGGCACCGATATAGGGCAGGCGGGCAGGCGCCTGTCCCGGAAGGGAAAAGCATTGTCGTCCAGCAAGCCCAGCGAGAAAAGGTCGAGCAGATCCTCGCCCTGCTCGGCGCCCAGGTCGGCGAAGCCGTCGCTGCTGACGCGCCAGACGCTGCCCAGGGCCACAGCTGCCGGGAAAGCCCCGGCTATGCCGGCCTGAATGGCCAGCTTGGGGCGGCATGCCCCCAGGGCCTTGGTCAGCCCGTAGGCCGTCGCCACCGACCCTACGCCGGTCACGCAGAGGCCCACTTCACGGCCGCCCAACCGGTACCGGTCGCCGGACAAGACGTGCCCATGACTATGCAGGTACTGTTCCAGGGGGGCGATCTCAGCCGCAGTGGCCGCGACGATCAGCAGGTCCATGGGGCAAAGTAACGGATTTTGCCGTTACCGGCCGGCCCCGGGGCGATCGGTAAGAATTGCTACCTTTGCCTAAATGCACGCGCGCATGGTCTATCTGACGAGAAAAGAGCACTTTAATGCCGCCCACAAGTTATACAACCCGGCCTGGAGCCAGGAAAAGAACCTGGAGGTCTTCGGCAAATGCGCCAATGAGAACTGGCATGGCCACAACTACACCCTGCTGGTAACCGTGAAGGGGGAGATCCGCCCGGAGACAGGATATCTTTTTGACGCCAAGGAACTCAGCCGGATTATCTGGGAGAAAGTCCTGGAAAAGGTCGACCACCGCAACCTGAACCTCGATGTTGATTTTATGGCCGGCAAGATCTGTTCCACCGAAAACCTGGCCATCGGGATCTGGGAACAGCTCGAACCGGAGATCCATGGCGCCACCCTGCATTCGGTGAAGCTGTTCGAGACAGAAAGGATATATGTCACCTACTATGGGCAATGAAAGCCTGATAAAAATTGATGCATGTCGTATAATATAGAGGAATCATACGATGAGGATGTCACCAGCGACCTGATCGTACATTACCGGGAATCCATCCAGCTCTTGGGGGAAGACGTGAAACGGGATGGACTGTTCAAGACCCCCGAGCGCATGGCGAAGTCGATGCAGTTTCTTACCCAGGGATACCATATGGATGCGCATGCCATCCTGGAGCAGGCCAGGTTCAAGGAAGCGTACAGCGAGATGGTGATCGTCAAGGACATCGAATTGTATTCTCTTTGCGAGCATCACCTGCTTCCTTTTTTCGGGAAGGCCCACCTCGCTTATATCCCAGACGGCTATATTACCGGCCTGAGCAAACTGGCCCGGGTGGTCGACTGCTATGCCCGGCGCCTGCAGGTGCAGGAACGCATGACCTCCCAGATCCTCCATGCCATCAACGACACCCTGCATCCCCAGGGCGTGGCCGTCGTGATCGAGGCCCAGCATCTGTGCATGATGATGCGGGGGGTGCAAAAGCAGAACTCCGTGACCACCACCTCCGCTTTCTGCGGCCAGTTCGAGGATGAACGGACCCGCGGGGAGTTCATCCGCCTCATCGGCGCCGATCTCAACAGGTAGAGACTCCATAAAAAAACCCTCCGACTATACTGCGGAGGGTCGTCGATCTTCGTAGGGAGAAGGCCGCTCAGCTTCAGCCCGCTTTGGCGGGGCTGGCCTTGGCCGCCTTGGCCTGATGCTTCACATGCATTTTCTTCTTGGCTTTGTGGGCCTTGACGTGTTTGGGTCTGGCCGTTGCTTTCGCATGCTTCGGTTTGGCCGCTGCCTCCGTGGGGGTGGCGGCCGTCTTCACCGGGGCCTGGGCCATGGCTGCCACGCCCAGAAAGCCGAGCAGGCAGACCGTGATGATTGTTTTTTTCATGATCACTGATTTAAGGCGTGTTGACCACAAAGGTATTTCGCCCCTCCACCGGCCGCAGTTAAAGGAAAGTTATATCTTGTTAAGGCGTTGTTATGCCCTGTGCACTATCATAAGCGTTGACCATGGAGATGACCTTTTCAGAAGCACTGGGATGGGCGGGATCGCTGTCCTATGTCGCGGCCTACCTGTTGCTGAGACTGAAAAAGATCAGCGCCGACAGGCCCTTGTACCATTTGATGAACCTGGTCGGCGCGGCGGGCCTGATCCTCAATGGGCTGGCGATGCGGGATTTTCCCAGTGTGGCCGTCAACATAGCCTGGATGTGCATTGGGCTCATGGCCCTGTTCATGATAGCGGGGCGAATGCGTGATCCTTCAGGTTGAGCAG
>CBINPH010000188.1:0-6839 GCA_966252445.1 uncultured Chitinophagaceae bacterium
GCCGCGGACACCAACACCGTGATATGGGGCTCGGTTCTCACCCAGTCAATAGGCGCGCCTTTTCGTTTCAACTCTTCGGTCCTGGCGATATCGCGATAAATGATGATCGGAAATTCGCCGGCGGTTAGAAGCATCGCCTGATTACTGTGGCCGTTGATGAGGACCAAGTCCTGTTGCGCGAGTTTTTTGAAGTACTCGATCGCTTTTTGCCGCCCCAAGTACTGCATGTGCGATTGAGTAACCAGGTATTCCTCCCGTTCCAGAGAGATCCCGCCCTTCCATTTGGGATTCAATAGATCATCAAATGATTTCGGCGCGCTCGCTTTCGGCACCAGCTTTGTGTTGTAGGTGATCGCGTAAGGGACCAGGTAAAACCCGACCCAATAACCCTGTTTGTCGATGAACCCGGGCGGAAAATTCCCCTCAGCCCGAGGCACTTTCGCCCAGCTTGATGGGAGTGATGATTTCCGGCGGCGGCTTGAGCAGCGGGCTCTTGCGGCTGATGAGGTCGGTCAGCGCCTGCGCGGCGCGGGCGCCGACTTCTGCGGGAAACTGTTCCACGGAAGTAATGGCCGGCGTGATGATGGCGGCCCGGGGATCATTGGAGTAGCCGACGATGCGGAGGTCCTCCGGAATGCGAAGCCCCAGGGCGCTGGCCTGCTGGTGGACCGTAATGGCGCTGGTGTCGTTCATGGCGAACACGGCGTCGGGGTAAGGCTTTTGGGAAAAAATCTTGCGGCAGGTCTTTTCGGCGTTCTCCGCGGTCAGCTCATGCGAGAAGGTCCAGGATTTCTTCAGCCGTACCCCGCCTTCCTTCATGGCAGCACGGAATCCCGCCAGCCGGTCCTGGTAGAGGTTGCAGGTTAATACGCCATTGAGCACGGCGATATGCCTGCAGCCCTGCTCCAGCAGGTGCCTGCCCACCAGATAACCACCGTGATAGTCGTCGCCCCGGATCACCTGTGCCGGATAGTTTCGGGGCACCCGGTCATAAAAGACGAGGGGTATCTGATTTTTGGAGAAGATATCGAAATGGGAGAAATCCGTCGTATACATGGTCGTCGAGACGATCAGCCCTTCCACCCGGGAATCGTACAGGGCATTGGCCAGTTCCACTTCCAGCGCATAGTTGTCGTTGGACTGGCATACGATAAGGTAGTACCCGGAGGCATGAATGGCATGCTGGATGGCGGTGATGACGGTGGACTGGAAATACATGGATATCCGGGGCACGATCAGTCCGATGGTATTGGAGCGCCGGTTTCTCAGGCCTGCAGCGAGGGTGTTGCGCCGGTAGCCCAATTTGGCAGCCATCTTCTTCACTTTATCCTTGGTGGCCTGGCTGATATAGGGGTGGTCTTTGAGTGCGCGTGAAACGGTGGATGCGGAAACACCCAGGGCCCGGGCGATATCCACGATGGTGTTGGCGGGTTTTTGCTTCATCAGGCGGAGGCTTGCAACAGGGGTTGTCGAATGAACAGGACTCCCGGGGGATAGCTCCCATGACCAGGGTTGACCCCAGACGTTCCGCCGGACCTCGAAGGCGGGGCCTGGGCTCCAGACTGCAAGTAAATATAAATAGCGGATTTTTTAGGAAAATTTTGCGAAGGAAACTGTGTCCGGCCGGGGCCGGACGGTTGGGGCGATGGGTCATACCTGCACGGATCGGCTAGCAGGCCAAGGGGTGAGAGGTTCCCATGGATTTGCGGGGTCACGGGGATATGTATACGGTTGCGCCATGAAAATGTGCAGGTTTTTTTGCCCAGACAGCGATCTTGTTCGGCGCCTCTTTCCGGTAAGGCCACATGGGGAAGGGAAGTCGTCGTCAGCGCCGACGAACAGGTTCTCGCTGTGTGCGGCGCGATGGCTTATGGTTGATCAACGAAATTGTTGATCCGGCCGTAATCCTATCTTGCGATTTCCAATTTTTATTGTTGACGACCAGCCGGTATGCACATTCCGGCATATACAGACGGAACAGATGGGCCTGAAGCCTTAACCCTTAAGCTGAGAATTGGTTATATTTGCTTGTGGAGGTGTATGAGAAGAAACCTTATATGGAGCTGGGAATAATCTGGATGAAGATAAGCCTTCTCAATGCTATACAGGCTATATCGCCAAGCCTATTTGCCGCGAAGCACCCCCGTTGTTTTCGGTACAGAGACAGATCATCTTTGCGAGAGACAGGCTTAACCGTACGGCCCCCAATTTCCCGGTCATCATCCAGCCTGCATTCCTGATGGGCCCTGCATGGGCCTTGCCAAAGCCATTGCCATGCCAGCCATAGACCGCAAGTCCGTATTGAAGAAGATCCGGCAGTCCGTCATCGTCCCGGTGTTTGGGCATCCTGACCCAGAGGTCTGCAGGGAGATCGTCCGGGCCTGTTATGAAGGGGGACTGCGGGTCGTGGAATTCGTGCACCGCGGGCCCCAGTCGGCGGAGAACTATATCGCGCTTCGTCACTACGCCCAGCGGGAATTGCCGGAGCTGTATATCGGCATCGGCTCCGTCAAGGACGCCGAGACGGCCGCCCTGTATATGAGCTACAGCGCGGACTTTGTGGTGTCCCCGCTGGTGGATGCCGACATGGGCGCCCTCTGCAAAGCGCAACGGGTGCTCTGGATACCCGGGGCATCCACCCCCACGGAAATCGCCCGGGCAGAAAAGGCCGGCGCCGAATGGGTTAAATTGTTCCCGGCGGAAGCGCTGAGTCCCGCATTTGCACGGGCGGTACGCGCCCTGTTCCCCGGCTTGCGGTTCATGGCCGCCGATGGCCTGGAGGCCAGCGCAGGCACCCTGCTGCCCTGGCTGGAGGCCGGCGTGTCGGCCATAGGCCTGGGCGGAGGCCTGGTGGGTACAGAAATGATCCGCACCCGGGATTTCGTCACGCTGAAAAACAATTGCCAGAAGCTGCTGAAGGTCACGAGGCGCTGGCGCCAGGATCAGGGACCTGAGCGGTAGGGCGTTTTCCCCAGCGGAAGATGCCTGTCAGGACCAGTCCCTCGCCGATGGCAAAAAGCCACCAGGGATAAGCCGAGGGCCTGTAGGGCGCCGGGCTTCCCGGAAGAAAGCCGGAGAGATGCATGGCGGGATCCCAGCAAAAGGAGGCCACGATGAGCATGGAGCCCGCTGCACACCATATCCAGGCGCCGCGCCGCAGGCTCCGCGCCGGGCGTTTTTCAAGCCGGAATATTCTGGCCGCCAGCAGGATCATCGTTGCGGCCACCAGGGCTGGTGCCAGAACGGGGCCCGTCCAGGGCAGGGGCAGCAGGAAGAGGATATCCCATTCCCCCGCGTGGGCCGGCCATCCGAGAAATATTTTCAGGAAGAGGTAATAGGTCAGGTCCCAGACACCAAATGCCAGCAGAAAAAAAGCCAGGCGCTGCACGCCGGTACGGCCCGCGATGGCGGCCAGCCCGCAGAGCATGACCAAGGTGGCCCCTTCGCGCCACAGCTCCACCACCAGATCTCGGGAGGACAACGCCCGGAGGGGGAAACGAAAGCCTTCCGGATAATAAAGTTCCCGGAGATAGATCACCACCGCGGCTTCCAGGTAGCCCATGGCCAACGCAAACACCACCACCCAGGCAATTTTTCTGGCCATGGTAACATTTTTGAACGCTGCACCGTTATTCGGTTGGATTTCTCTAAATTTAGGCAGGATTGCGGAAAACACAAAATCTCCTTCCCGCGGGAAAGGGATAAAAACGGACTATGAAAACTTTATGTCTAGCGGGATGGGCGATCGTGGCAGCCTTGCAGGGCCAGGCCCAAGGGCGGCATGTGGCGCCCGAAGCTGCGGCCCGCCGCCTGACCGAACGCCAGGACAGGCTGCTGACGCTGAATGGCGCGCAGCGGAAACAATTGTTGGAGGTGAACCGCCGCTACTTCGATGCCCGGGATTCGCTGAATGTGCATCCTGACCCGGACAATACGGCCCGCATGGAGGCCTGGCACCAGCTGAACCAGCACCGGGACAACCAATACCGCCGCCTGCTCAGTGCCGACCAGTTCAAGACCTGGAATGACTGGTTGCTGCATCACCGGAAAAAACTCCAGGAAAAGGTCAAACCCCTGCGGGAGCGTGCCGGCCGGGACAATGTCCGGGACAGCGTCCGCGACAGTACGGGATGATGTCCCTGCCGGTCCGGGGCAAGGATGGGTGTGGATCCATCCGGCTGTGTCACCGCTCCTGTTTCATCACATGCATTAACCTTCATGACAGAATCACCTAGTTCACCCATGCGGCGGATACACATCTCGCAGCATGTCGCCTGCGAAGGGCCCGGATATATCGAGGAATGGATCGCTCAGCGGGACTGGCAGCTGTCGGTCACCGAGTGGTTCGCTCCCGTACCGCGGCTGCCTGACCTGCGCCTTGTGGACGCCCTCATCGTGCTGGGCGGACCCATGAGCGTCCACGATGAACCATCCTTTCCCTGGCTGCAGGATGAAAAGGCCCTGATCCGTGCTGCGCTCCGGGAGGGGAAAAAAGTGATGGGCATTTGCCTCGGCGCCCAGCTGCTGGCGGAGGTCCTGGGGGCCAGGGTATACCCCAACCCGGTCAGGGAAATAGGCTGGTTCCCTGTGGTGGCCAGCGGCGACACCCGCACGCCTCCATGGCTGACGGAGGCACTGGCCCTGCCGCCGGCGGTATTCCACTGGCACGGAGAGACCTTCGACCTGCCCGAGGGAGCCGTCAACCATGCCTCTTCATCCGCCTGCGCGCACCAGCTGTTTACCTGGAAGGAGCAGGTGATGGGCATACAGTTCCATTATGAAGTCCATGAGACGGCCCTGCGGAAGATGCTGCCCGCCATCATCGAGGAGACCGCTGCCGTCAGCGGCGACCGCCGCTGGGTGCAGGACCAGGAAAGTATCCTGCAGCACGCGTACCTGATGGAACCATGCAACCAGAGCATGGGGATCATCCTCGACCATTTCCTGGGTACATGAGGCTCCGCGGCAGGCTTACAGCATCTGGCGGGATTTCAGCTCCAGGTATTTGTTGATGGTCCCGATGGTCGCCTGCTGGGGCGTGGTTAGCAAAGTCAGTATGCCCGCCTGTCGCAGCTCCTTGGCAATCAGCTTTTTTTCGTAAGCGAATTTTTCGGCAATGATGCCCGTATAGACCGCTTCGATGTCGGCGGCGGGTTTATCCAGTAAGGTCTTCAGCTCGGTGTTCTCGAAGAAGATCAGCAGCAACAGGTGGTACCGTGCCATCTGTTGCAGGTAAGGCAGCTGCCGGCGCAGCGAGGACAGCGTTTCAAAATTGGTGAACAACACCAACAGGCTGCGATGCGGTATACGGCGCCGGACCGTAATGTACAGTTTTTCAAAGTCGCTTTCCAAATACTGCGTTTTCTGGCGGTACAGGATTTCCAGGATGGCCTGCATCTGGCCGTTGCGTTTGTCGGCGGCGAGGAAGCTGGAATCTCCTTCGGCAAAGGTCAGCAGGCCGGCCTTGTCCTGGCGGTGCAGCGCGACGTTCAGCAATACCAGCGAGGTGTTGATGGCATAGTCCAGCAGGGTCATGCCTTCGAAGGGCATTTTCATCGCGCGTCCCTTGTCGATCAAACAGTAGATCTGCTGGCTTTTCTCTTCGGTATAATCGTTGACCATCCAGCGGCCGCTGCGTGCCGTGGCTGTCCAGTTGAGGGTGCGGTAATCGTCGCCGGGGACATAGTCCCTGATCTGTTCGAACTCCATGCTGTGGCCCAGCCGGCGCCGGCGCCGGATGCCTCCTTCGTTCCAGCGGTTGGTCTCGGCCATCAGCTGGTACTTGCGCAACTGCATGTAGGCAGGGTACACCTTGATCACCTCCGGTGCCCCCGTGATGAAACGGCGTTGGAGCAGACCGAGGGGACTCATGGCGTAAGCCCGGATATGGCCGAATTCGTAGGCCCCCCGCCTGACGGGGCGCAAAGCATAGGTCCAGTCCTCCTGTCCCCCTGGAGCCAGGCGCAGCCGGGTATGGATGTCCCTGCGCTGGAACAGGGCGGGGACCTCGTCGATGAGATCCACCTGCACGGGGAAGCCATAGCTGTTGTGCAGCGACAGCGATACCCGGTTGTCGTCCCCGTTGCTGAAACGTTGCGCAGCCTGGCGCCGCCCTTGCACGGCGCCCCGGGAGAAGAACAGGAGGATGTAGTCCAGGGTCACAAGCGCAGCGGTGGCCGCCAGCAGGAGAAAAGGGATGGAGCGCAGCCGGAAAAAGAAGTGCCCCAGCAGGAAGCAGGCCGACAGGATGCCCAGCAGGTTGTAGAAGCGGCGGGTAAAAAAAAGATCGCCTATATATCGTCTGACGGCTGCACGCATGGTCGAGGAGTGTCTAGCGGGGGACTTCGGTTTTCCGGATAATCTCGTCAATAACCTGCTCTACCGTTACGCCCTCCATTTCCCGTTCCGGCGTGAGGATGATCCGGTGGCAAAGCACCGGGGGAAGCACCTGGTGAACGTCATCGGGGGTGACAAATGCCCTGCCGGCCATGGCGGCGACCGCCTTGGCCGCCCGCAGGACCGCTGCTGACGCCCGGGGAGAAGCGCCGAGATAGATGGAAGGGTTTCCACGGCTGGCCTGCACCAGGCGGGCGATGTAGTCCAGCACGGGGGCTTCGATATGCAGCTGCTCTACCTGCCGCCGGTAGCTGAGCAGTTCTTCGGCCCGCAGGACAGGCTGCACGATCTCCTCGAAATGCAGGGTCTTCCCTTCATGTGTTAGCATCAGGATGCGGACTTCTTCTTCCAGCGAGGGATAAGGCACATTGATCTTGAACAGGAACCGGTCCAACTGTCCTTCCGGGAGGCGGTAGGTGCCTTCATGTTCCACGGGGTTCTGG
>CBINPH010000189.1:0-6824 GCA_966252445.1 uncultured Chitinophagaceae bacterium
ATCACCCTGCTGAAAGCGGCCGGCCGGAGCGTCTCCACCGCCGTGGGCATCCTGACGCCGCTGGGCGGCCTGCTGTTCATCGCCGGATGGGCATCCCTCTGCCTGGGGCTGCTGGGCAAGAAGGGGTAAACGCCGTGCCAGGCGCGGCCGCAGCCTTCCGGCGGCCCTTCCGGCTCAATCCTTATCTTTGCAGCACCAATTATGGCAGGTAACCGAACAACGCATGGCAAGGGCAAAGCGGCCTCACAGCGCGGCAACGCGCTGCGCAAGGACAAAGAGCCCGACGTCAGGGTGAAAAACCTGGTCAAGGACGAGCGCACCCACAAGGTGCTGGGCATGTTCTGCCTGCTGCTGGCGCTCTACCTGTTCATCGCCTTCACCTCCTACCTGTTCACCTGGCAGGATGATCAGGACAAGGTCTTCCGGTATTCCTCCGATGTGCTGTTCCGCGAGGACGTCAAGATGGAGAACCTGCTCGGGCGGCTCGGCGCGTTCACGGCCCATTTGTTCTTTTTCAAAGGCGTAGGTATGGCTTCATACCTCTTCGTCTTTCTTTTTCTGATCCTCGGGGTGAATTTCATCGTCGGCCGCCGCGTGTTCCGCGTCGGCCGCAACCTGCGGTATATCCTTTTCGGCGTGGTCTTCCTGGCCACGGCGCTCTCTTTTTTGCTGAGAAGCTCGGCATTCCCCTGGGGCGGGGCGCTGGGCAATATGGTCAGCGACTGGCTGCAGGGCTTCCTGGCGCCCCTGGGCACCGGCTTGCTGCTGCTGTTCTTCGGCCTGGCCTTCCTGGTCTGGCGCTTCAATTTCGATCTCCGCCTGGACCGCATGGCCCGCCGCGCCGCCCTCGCCTCCCGGCGCAGCGCCCCGGAGGCTATGCCCGAGCCCCTGTCGGGCTCCTTTGCGGAGAGCGAGGAGGAACAAGAGGTCGTGCCCCAACAGCTGGGCCGGGGCAACAGGGCAGAGGCGCCCATGGATGCCACCAAGGTGCGGACCGCGGATGTCCCCGAGGACAGCGGGATACAGCTGGTCGAAAAAGACCAGCCTGCACCCGCCACGCCCGCGGCAACGCCGCCCCCCGTGCCACCGCCTGCACCCGCGCCGAAAGAAAAGCCCAAAGCCGCCCCCTCCACCGAGGACCTGGAGCTGGAGATCAAGCCCACCCACGAGGAGACCACTGCCGCGGCCAAAGCCGAAAAGCTGGTCAAGGCGCAGGGGCTCTTTGAGCCTACCCTGGACCTGAAGGAATACCGTTATCCTTCCCTGGACCTGCTGGAAGATCACGGCAGCGACAAGATCGTTCACGACAGCGAGGAACTGGAGAACAACAAGCGCCAGATCATTGAAACCCTGAGCAACTACGACATCGCCATCCAGAAGATCACCGCTACCGTCGGGCCTACGGTCACCCTGTATGAGATCGTTCCGGCCGCGGGCATACGGATCTCGCGGATACGCAACCTGGAGGACGACATCGCGCTGAGCCTGGCGGCGCTGGGCATACGCATCATAGCCCCCATTCCCGGCAAGGGCACCATTGGCATAGAAGTCCCGAATGTCAAGCGCAGCATGGTGTCCATGCGCACACTCCTCGCTTCCGACAAATTCCGGAACAGCCGCATGAGCCTGCCCATTGCCATCGGCAAGAAGATCGACAATGAGAACTTTATCGTGGACCTGACCACCATGCCTCACCTGCTGATGGCGGGGGCCACGGGACAGGGAAAGTCGGTGGGCATCAATGCCATCCTCATCTCCCTGTTGTACAAAAAGCACCCTTCCCAGCTGAAGCTGGTGCTCGTGGACCCGAAAAAAGTCGAGCTGTCCATCTACCGCACCATTGAAAAGCATTTTCTGGCGAAGCTGCCCGGCGAGGATGAGCCCATCATTACCGACACGAAGAAAGTCGTCCATACCCTGAATGCGCTTTGCATAGAAATGGACAACCGTTATGACCTGCTCAAGGAAGCGGGTGCGCGCAACATCAAGGAATACAACGAAAAGTTCATCCACCGCCGCCTGAATCCCGAAAAAGGTCATCAGTACCTGCCTTTCATCGTCCTGGTCGTCGACGAGTTCGCCGATCTCATCATGACGGCGGGCAAGGAAGTGGAGATGCCCATTGCCCGGCTGGCCCAGCTGGCGCGCGCCGTAGGCATCCACCTGATCATCGCCACGCAGCGTCCTTCCGTCAACATCATCACCGGTACCATCAAGGCCAACTTCCCCGTCCGCATGGCCTTCAAGGTCAGCTCCAAGATCGACTCGCGCACCATCCTCGATGCCGGTGGCGCCGAGCAGCTGATCGGGAAGGGGGACATGCTTATCTCTTACAACGGCGACATCACAAGGCTGCAGTGCGCCTTTGTGGACACGCCCGAAGTGGATGAGGTCGTGGATTTCATCAGCGGGCAGCCGGGATATCCCGAAGCCTTCCGCCTGCCGGAGTATGTCGATGAAAAGGAGATGGAAAGCCGGGAGCTGGGCGGAGAGAAAGACCCCCTGTTCGAAGAGGCCGCCAGGGTGATCGTGCAGACCCAGCAGGGATCGACCTCCCTGTTGCAGCGCCGCATGAAGCTGGGTTACAACAGGGCCGGTCGCCTGATGGACCAGCTGGAGACCGCAGGTATCGTCGGATCCAATGCCGGGAGCAAGGCGCGCGAGGTCCTGGTCAAGACCGAGGCCGAGCTCAACGAAATACTCAGCCAGTTATTCTGAACCCCCCGCCTGCGGCAGCGCTGACCGCCCTTGGCAGGATATTTGTCCATAAAAAAAACAAAAGAAAAAGGCACATGATGACATCAGGAAAGGCAGCGGGATGGCTTTGCATGTTTTTGGCCCTGGCGGGGCTGTCGATGCGGGGAGAGGCCCAGACGAAGAAGACCGCCTTCGGGCAGAGTGACCCCCAGGCCAAGACCATCCTGGATGCCGCCAGCAAAAAATTCAAATCGTACAGCAGCGTAAAGGCCGGCTTCGCCCTGAAGATCACCACCCCGGACGACAAGGTGCTGGACACCCAGCATGGGACCGTCCTGCTGAAGGGCAACAAGTACAAGGCGATCTTGGGCGGGCAGGAGATCTATTGCGACGGCAAGACGCTGTGGAGCTATAACAAGGATACCAAGGAGGTGCAGGTCAATGATTACCAGCCGGACAACAGCACCATCACCCCCTCCCGGCTATTCACGCAGTTTTACGACGAAGACTTCCTCTACCGGCTGGCCGGCAGCGCCCATGTAGGCGGGAAGTCCGTGGACGTCATTGAGATGACGCCCCTGGACAAGTCCAAGCCCTTTTTCAAGGTATTGCTGCGGGTGGACAAGGCCACGCACAATGTCGTCAGCACCGAGATCTTCGAGAAAGGGGGCAACCGGTATAGCTACGAGGTGACCAGCTTCACGCCCAACGCTCCCGTCACCGACGCCGACTTTGTGTTCGATCCCAAGGCCCATCCCGGCGTCGAGGTGGTCGACCTGCGCTGAGATGCTGCGCAGGCCTATCAGTTCAGCAGCAGCACGTTGACGCTGCGCTGCAGGATATGAAAGGCGATTTCCGCCATCAGGTTTTCCCGGTCCAGGGTAGGATTTACCTCCGTGATCTCGAAGCAGCAGATTTTTCGGTTTTGCATGAATTTGGCCATGAGGTCTTCGGCTTCCCGCTCCCGCAGGCCCTGGCTGACCGGCGTCCCCGTTCCCCGGGAAATGGATGAGTCCAGGCTGTCCACGTCAAAGGAGATGTAGATCGTGTCGCATTCCTTGAGGTAGCGGAACACCTGGCGGGCGATGTTTTCCGCGCCTTTCCGCCGCAGCTGCGCGGTGGTGATGAGCTTCATGCCTCCTTTCCTGATCAGGAACTCTTCTTCCTTTTCGTAATCCCTGGTCGAGATGAGGACTACGTCCTCGGGCCGCACTTTCGGGTTGATCTTGCCGATGTTTTTCAGCTGGTTCCAGTACCGGATGGCTGCCTCGTCCACCTCATGGACCTGGCATTCCAGGTTATCTTCTCCGATCGCTGTCGCCAGCGGCATGCCGTGCATGTTGCCGGATGGGGTGGTGAAGGGCGTATGCAGGTCCGCGTGGGCGTCGATCCAGATGACTCCCAGGCGCGCCGCGGGTCTGGCCATCTTGATGCCTGCTATGGTCGCCCCCGCCGTGCTGTGGTCTCCCGAGAGCACGATGGGAAACCAGTTGGCCTTGATGGTCTCCCGCACGCTTTTGCTGACGCGCTCGTACAAGAGGACGGTGCCTTTGATCCGTTTGGCGTAGGGAGACTCGATGGGCTCAAAGAGCAGCTTGTTTTCCGTCTCGATCTCCTCGGACGGAAAATGCACGAAGAAGTTGCTCATGAAGTCCAGGGCGGCGATTTTGATGGCGTCGACACCCAGGCTGGCGCCGCGGGTGCCCGCGCCGATCTCCGATTTCACTTCGATGATCTTGATGTTCTTCATCGCCCCCGTATTTACCGCTCCGCCGCCCCGCAGGGCGCGGACCGCGGCAAACCTACTGGATTTACCCTGCTCCGCCAAAGGCGTCGGACGCCCCGGAATTTGACTTTTTTCAATGGTTAATGGGAGGCTCGGGAAGTTCTTCAAACAAGAGCCTGCGGGGATAAATATTTACCCGGTGTATCCCCCTTTTGGCCATATCCTTAAGAAATCGCGCAACCGGTGGATTTCCTGAAAATCGTAGGTTTGTCCCTATGATGCAAGGACTAAAATCAGCCATATGGAATTCAGCCTGACGGAGGAACAGGAGATGGTCCGCCAGGCGGCCAGGGAGTTTGCAGAGAGCGTCCTGTTGCCCGGCGTGATCGACAGGGACGAGCGGCAGCAGTTCCCGGCGGAGGAGATGAGGCAGCTGGCGGACCTGGGCTTTATGGGCATGTTGGTCGATCCTGCCTACGGTGGTGCTGGCCTGGACACCATTTCCTATGTACTGGCGCTGGAAGAGATCGCGAAGGTCGACGCGTCGTCGGCCGTGTGCATGAGCGTCAACAACTCCCTGGTGTGCTGGGGGCTGGAGGCCTTTGGCACTCCTGCGCAAAAAGAAAAATATCTTCGCCCGCTGGCCAGCGGCCGGCAACTGGGCGCCTTTTTGCTGAGCGAGCCTGAAGCCGGCTCTGATGCCACGCGCCAGCGCACCATCGCGGAGGACAAGGGAGACCACTATCTCCTGAACGGCACCAAGAGCTGGATCACGAATGGCAGCTCGGGGTCCATCTACCTGGTCATGGCGCAGACCCATCCCGAAAAGGGCAGTCACGGCATCAATACCCTCATCGTGGAGAAGTCCTGGCCCGGGGTCACCGTGGGCCCCAAGGAAAACAAGATGGGCATACGCGGCAGCGATACCCACAGCATCAGTTTCCAGGACGTGAAGGTGCCGAAAGAAAACCGCATCGGCGAGGACGGCTTTGGCTTCCGCTTCGCCATGCTCACCCTGAACGGCGGGCGTATCGGCATAGCTGCCCAGGCTCTGGGCATCGCCGCCGGGGCCTATGAGCGTTCGCTCCGGTATGCGCGGGAGCGCAAGGCTTTCGGTAAGGAGATCGCGGACCTGCAGGCCATACAGTTCAAGCTCGCCGACATGGCCACGCGCATCGATGCCGCCCGCCTGCTGGTGTGGCAGGCCGCGTGGGAGAAAGACCGGGGAGACGATTATGCGGTCAGCAGTTCCATGGCCAAGCTGTTTGCCTCGGAAACCGCCATGTGGGTGACCACTGAGGCGGTGCAGATCCATGGCGGATATGGCTACGTCCGCGAATATCATGTGGAACGGATGATGCGTGACGCCAAGATCACCCAGATCTATGAGGGCACCAGCGAGATACAGCGGCTGGTCATCGGGCGCGGCATTCTCAAATAAGGACAGCCGTTGCGCCGCTTCGCTTCTGCTGGCGAAAATTCCCCGATGAAGTATCTTCGCGCTGTGATCATGGCAGCAGATATTCACGCATACCGTCAGCTGATCGAGGAATTAGCCCCCTACCGGGCCCGGCTGGTGGCCGTCTCCAAGACGAAGCCCGTGGAGGATATCCGCAGCCTCTATGAGGCCGGGCAGCGGGATTTCGGAGAAAATTATGTCCAGGAGCTCGTGGAGAAGCAGGGACAGTTGCCCGCCGACGTGGCATGGCATTTCATCGGCCACCTGCAGACCAACAAAGTCAAATACATTGCCCCTTTCGTGACCATGATCCATGGCGTAGATCACTTGCGCCTGTTGAGGGAGATCGCCAAGCAGGGCTCGAAATGCGGACGGATGATCGATTGCCTGCTGCAGGTCCATATCGCCCGGGAAGAGACCAAATACGGCCTGGACGAACAGGAACTTGTCCAGCTCCTGGAGGAGGTGATCGTTCATCCGGAATCCTATCAGCATGTGCGCCTCTGCGGGCTCATGGGCATGGCCACCAACACCAGGGACCAGGACCAGATCCGGCGGGAGTTCAGGGATTTAAAAGCCCTTTTTGACAAAGTGCGCCAGCAATATGTCGCCCACCCCCAGTTTTTTACGCAGCTGTCTATGGGCATGAGCGGCGATTATGCCATCGCCTTGGAGGAAGGCAGCAACATGGTGCGCATCGGCAGCCTGCTCTTCGGCGCCCGGCAGGCATAGGCATCTGCTGCCCGGTTTGACCATCCCTTTCCTGCGTGGTCTTCCCTGAAGCAGGTGTCTACCAGCGGGCTGGCCGAGTGCGGCCCGGCCTTTTCGCCCGATGGTCAATACTTGCTTATCGGCACGAATTTCCACGTCACGGGCCCCTTCGGCAGCCTGTTCTATCTGAAGGTCATTCCCGCCGATGGCCGCTTGTACGATGTGACTGAC
>CBINPH010000190.1:0-6818 GCA_966252445.1 uncultured Chitinophagaceae bacterium
TCAGGGCGCCCTGTGGTTAATTCCTCCGCTGTCGTACCTTCACGGCGCCAACAAAACAGCTTACCGTTTTTATGACGCCTCAGAAACTGGAGCAACTGGCCGGCCGCCTTCAGGGCCCGTTGCATGTCGATACCGTGATGCGCACGGTTTATGCCACCGACGCCTCGGCCTACCGGGAAATTCCCCTCGCCGTGGCCATCCCCGCCACGGTGGACGACCTCAAGGAACTGATCCGTTTCGCCCGCCGCGAAAACACTTCCCTGATCCCCCGCACGGCAGGGACCTCCCTGGCGGGGCAGGTGGTGGGCGGCGGCATCGTGGTGGACGTCTCCAAATCTTTTACCCGCATCCTCGAGCTGAACGCCGGGGAAGGCTGGGTGCGGGTTGAGCCCGGCGTGATCCGCGACGAGCTCAACCAGTTCCTGCGCCCCCATGGTCTGCTCTTTGGACCGGAAACCTCCACGGCCAACCGCGCCATGATCGGCGGCATGGTGGGCAACAACTCCTGCGGCTCCAACTCGGTGGTGTATGGCAGCACCCGCGAACATCTGCTGGAGGTCAAGGCCCTGCTCAGCGACGGCAGCGAAGTGGTCTTCGGGGAGACCGGCCGGGATGCCTTCGAGGCCAAGTGCGCGGGTGGGGACAGCCTGGAGAGCGCCCTGTACCGGCAGATCAGGGACATGCTGGGCAACCCGGTCAACCGCGAGGCCATAGCCCGGGAGTTTCCCCGCCCCGGGGTCACCCGGCGCAACACCGGCTATGCCCTGGACCGCCTGGCGGAGCTGCAGCCTTTCAACCCCGAGGGCGCCCCCTTCAACTTCTGCCGGCTGATCGCCGGCTCGGAGGGCACCCTGGCCCTGATCACCGAGATCAAGCTGCGGGTGCTGCCCCTGCCTCCCAAAGCTTGCGTCCTGCTCTGCGCGCATTTTGCGGACGTGAACGACGCCCTGGTGGCCAACGTGATGGCCATGCGCCACGGGCCCAGCGCCAGCGAACTGATCGATCATTATATCCTGGAATGCACCAAAGGCAACATCGAGCAGCGGAAAAACCGGTTTTTCGTCGAAGGCGATCCCGGGGCCATCCTGGTGGTGGAGTTCCGCGCCGAGGAGCAGGAAGAAGCCGAGGCGCGGGCGCTGAAGCTCGCCGAGGAAATGCGGGCGGCGGGGCTGGGCCACGCCTATCCCCTGGTATCGGGCGCGGACGCGGCCAGGGTATGGTCCCTGCGCAAGGCCGGCCTGGGGCTGCTGGGCAATATGCCCGGCGACGAAAAGGCCGTGCCGGTGATCGAAGACACCGCCGTGACGGTGGAGGACCTGCCCGCCTATATCCGGGAGTTCAACGCCATCCTGAAAAAATACGGCCTGTATTCGGTGCATTATGCCCATGCCGGATCCGGGGAACTGCACCTGCGCCCCATAATTAACCTGAAGACCGTGGAGGGCAACAAGCTGTTCCGCAGCATCGCCGAAGAGATCGCCGCCCTGGTCAAGAAATACGGGGGCTCCCTCAGCGGAGAACACGGGGACGGCCGCCTGCGGGGAGAATTCATCCGCCAGATGGTGGGCGAGCACAACTACCGCCTCCTGGAGGAGATCAAGGCATGCTGGGATCCGGCCCACATCTTTAACCCGGGAAAGATCGTCGGCACCCCGCCCATGAACACCATGCTGCGCTACGAGCCCGGCGCCCCCGCACCCCGCTTTCAGACCTACTTTTCCTATGGGAGCCAGGACGTGCTGCAGCATGCCGAGCAGTGCAACGGCACCGGCGACTGCCGCAAGACCCACCTCAGCGGCGGCACCATGTGCCCCAGCTACATGGCCACCAAAAACGAGAAGGACACCACGCGGGCCCGCGCCAACGTGCTGCGGGAGTTTTTGACGCATTCCGACAAGATCAACCGCTTTAACCACCGCGAGATCTACGAGGTCATGGACCTCTGCCTGGCCTGCAAGGGCTGCAAGTCGGAATGCCCCTCCAACGTGGACATGGCGAAGCTGAAGATGGAGTTCCTGCAGCACTACCACGACGCCAACGGCCTGCCCCTGCGCAGCCGGATGATCGGCAACTTTTCGAAGCTGACGGCCCTCGCCGCCCACCTGCCTGCGTTCTATAATTTTTTCGTGACCACGCCGCTGACGGCGGGGCTTTTCAAGCGCCTGACGGGGTTCGCCCCGGCCCGGTCCCTGCCCACCATACATCCCTTTACGCTGCGCGACTGGGTGAAGCGCCATCCCGCCCAGGGTCCTGCGCCGCGGGGCGCCCTGTACCTGTTCTGCGATGAGTTCACCAACTACAACGATACCGCGATCGGCATCAAAGCCATCAAGCTGCTCCGCGCCCTGGGCTACGAGGTGCGGGTCCCGGAACATGAGGAGAGCGCCAGGGCCTACCTCTCCAAAGGCATGCTGCGGGCGGCCCGGGCCATCGCCGAAAGGAATGTGGCCAGGCTGCGTTCCCTGGTGAGTGCGGAGACGCCCCTGGTGGGCATAGAGCCCTCCGCCATACTCAGCTTCCGCGACGAATACCCGGACCTGGTGGGAGAGGCCTTCGTGGAGGATGCCCGCGCCATCGCGGCCCACACCCTGCTCTTCGACGAGTTCATCGCCCGGGAGGCCGAGGCCGGGCACATCAGCGCCCAGCAGTTCACTGCGGAGCACCGCCGCATCAAGCTGCACGGCCATTGCCAGCAAAAGGCGCTGTCGTCGCTGGCCCTGTCCCAGAAAATACTCTCCCTGCCGGCCAACTACGAGGTACGCATCATCCCCTCCGGGTGCTGCGGCATGGCCGGCTCCTTCGGATACGAGAAAGAGCACTATGCGCTGTCCATGAAAGTGGGGGAACTGGTGCTTTTCCCTGCCGTCCGCAAGGCCGATCCCGACGTCATCATCGCCGCCCCGGGGACCAGCTGCCGTCACCAGATCAAGGACGGCACAGGCCGGCCTTCCAGCCATCCGGCCGAGATACTCTACGACGCCCTCTTGGACAAGGACGGGGACTGAGCACCCTTAGGAGGCCGCGATGGCTCCGAAACGGAGATTGTGGTCTTCGATGAAGGCGAGGATCTCTTCCCGCCCCGTCCGCTTTACCGAAGAGCTGAGGAAGTGCGGGGGCAGGTATTCCCATTCTTCCCGCATTTTATCGAGGAAAGCCTTGACATGGCGGCTGGTCTCGCTTTGCCTGTTCTTGTCGGTCTTGGTGAACACCAGGCAGAAAGGGACCTCCCAGCTGCCCAGGTCCCGGACGAAGGCCAGGTCGATCTTCTGGGGCTCCAGCCGGCTGTCGATGAGCAGGAACACGTTGACCAGGTTGCGGCGGTGCCGGAGGTACCGGGTGATCATCTTCCGCCAGCCCTCGCGCTGGGCCTGCGAGCGTTGGGCGAAGCCGTAGCCGGGCAGGTCGGTGAGGTACCAGGCCTCGTTGATCAGAAAGGCGTTGATGGTCTGGGTCTTCCCCGGGCTGCCCGAGATCTTGGCCAGGCCCTTACGCGCCGTCAGCAGGTTGATGAGGCTGGACTTGCCCACGTTGGAACGGCCGATGAAGGCGTACTCCGGCTTGTTGGGCGGAGGGCATGCCTCCCAGTCCACATAACTGCCTACATATGTTGCCGAGGTGATCTCCATGGGCTGCTTTGCCTGATGTGCGCCCCTGCGCGCTTATTTGACCGAATAATGGCTGAACTGCCGCCGGAGCAGGTCGCTGAATTCCTTTTTCTCCTCCTCGTCGGTGAAAGCGTCCGTGGGGATGAGAAAAAAAGACTTGTTGTCGCGGTAGAGATAAAAAAAATCGCCGGTCTCCACCACCTCGTGGAAGCTGCTCCATCGCAGGCGCCGGTCCCCGGCCCCGGTGCCTATCGATATGCCCTCTTCCGTGCAGTTTAGCCGGATGTCGGGCTCCCGGAAGGTCGCGGCTTTCCGGTAGATGGACAGGGGCAGGATGTACCAGAAGGCGAGGATGAGCAGCAGGAACATGCAGAGCAGGGCGACCACGACGGAGAAGGACACCACCCGCAGGCCGTAGCCCACGACCCCCAACACGAGCAGCACCGTCAGCACCACGCGGAAAAGCTTTGTCTCGTTGCGGCGAAGAAAATGAAACCGCAAGCCGTTGATGACTGCCGGTTTGCTGTAGCGAAAATGAAACTGCATGGGCCTATTGCGCTATGTTGGGGTAACGCAATTCATCAGCAGGCCCTTCGCTGCCGTCCCCGGGGCTGGCCGGCGGCAGCATCTCGGACACCGAGCCCGGGTTCGTCAGGGTGGCGTCCGGCACCTCCGGCACTATGTCGTCGACCCAGTCCGCATAGTTCTTGCGGATGACTTCGAAATATTCATGCAGGGTTTCAAAGGAGATGTTGAAGGGGGGCAGCAGGTCCTTGTCCTTGCTGTCCTGCATCAGGCTGAGGTTGATCTGGGTTTCGTGAGCCAGGTACCACTTGTAGAAGCTGACCACGGCGTCGTGCAGCGCATCCTGGTCCACGCTGGTGTTGGTGCAGGGAGGCAGCATGAACACCAACTCCTCTACGCTGTGGACGGTGACCGGTTTCTTGCACTTTCCTTTGTCCTTGTCGGCGGGCGCGGCCCATGCCTGTGCGGCGAGACAAACCAAGACCACCAAGCACAGAAGCCCCGGGCGAATTTTCATACAGAAACAATTTAACCTCAGTGGATGCGGCCCAGGTCCGCAGCCCTTGGCCACGGGCAGCAGGGCCAGGGTAAAGATACACCATGGCGCCGTGTATACCAAATCGGAAAGCCGGCTCAGCGCCCCGGCGCATCGGGGATGCGCAGGACCTGCCCCGGGTAGATCTCGTCGGCGTCATGGATCATGGGCCGGTTGGCCTCCACCAGCTCGGTGTAGCGGGCTCCGTCCCCGTAAAAACGCTGGGCGATGTTCCAGAGGTTGTCCCGCCGGCGCACCGTATAGGTGCAGGCGCAGGCTTCCCCGGCGTCGGCCATGCGGAGCTCCGCACGCACCTCCGCCACGCCCAGCACATTGCCGGCGGCCAGCACCGCCGTCTCGGCGTCGGCCCGGGTAGGGCAGCGGCCCTTCAGCGTCACGGACCCCTCCGCCGCGATCTCCACCTCCAGGTCCTCCACGGCGAGGCGCAGGGCCAGGAGGTATCCCCGGAGCAGGGAGGCCCTGTCGGCCCCGCTTCGGCGGCCGGCAGGCGGGAAAACCCGTTTTCCCTTGCTGCGTATGAACCTGTATTGATCCATCCCCATAACACAGACGGCCACGTTGGCCTTTGCTCATTCAACAACCGGCCCTTCGCGATGGTTGCCCCTTCCGGCCCTGTTCCGCGGAAATGATGATTTTTTATGACATTTACCCCGCTATGGCATATGCTTTCATGAACTGGAGCGGCGGGAAAGACGCCTGCTTCAGCCTGTTCCGCATGCGTGCCCTGCTGGAGGTGCGCTGCCTGCTGACCACGGTGAGCCGGCCCTCGGGGCGGGTGTCCATGCACGGCGTGCGGGAGGGGCTGCTGCGCGAGCAGGCCCGGCAGCTGGGCCTGCCCCTGCGCCTGGTGCCGCTGCCCGAAGGAGCGGGCATGGAAGAATACGACGCCGCCATGGGCGCGGCGGTCACGGAACTGCAGGCGGAGGGCTGCAGGCTGGCGATCTTCGGCGATATTTTCCTGGAGGACGTGAAGGCCTACCGGCAGCGGCAGCTGGCGCCCACGGGGATCAAGCCGCTTTTTCCCTTGTGGGGGACTTCCTCCCGCGGCCTGCTCGAGGCCTTTTGGGCGGCCGGCTTCCAGGCCGTCGTCACTTGCGTGAATGCCCGCTGCCTGGATGCCGGCTTTGCCGGCCGCCTCCTGGACCGGGATTTCCTGGCCGACCTGCCGGAGGGCGTGGATCCCTGCGGGGAGAACGGTGAATTCCATTCCTTCGTTTTCGACGGTCCCCTGTTCCGGCGCCCCGTGGCTTTTCAGCGCGGCGAGGTGAGCGAGCGCAGCTACCCCGCCCAGGAGGGCTGGGACAACCGTTTTTATTTCTGCGACCTCCTGGAGGCGGACCCAGGTGCCTGAAACTCAGCCTTCCTGGCCCATCCACAGGGCCCCCCCAATGCTGTCCCGCCGGGCCCCGGTCACCGAGGCCAGGATGGTATGACGCTCCCGCCAGCGAAGGGCGCCCAGCAGCGCCATGATCAGGGCTTCCTTGTAAGCCACCACCTCGGGGGCGGGGACCTCTACCGCCACGCCGATCTCCCCCAGCAGCGCCGACAGCCGCTCGACAAGAAAGCGGTTGAATGCGCCACCGCCGGTGACCAGCAGGGGCAGGGCGGCGGCGGGATCCAGGGGCTTAGGCAGCAGGGCAGCCGTGGCGTTCCTCACCTGGACGGCTATATGTTCCACGCAGGTGCGGAGCTTGCCCTGCACGGAGAGCGCCCGGGTGCCGACCAGGGGCAGCACCGTGTCCGTGCCGAAGCTGTTGGCCAGCGACTTGGGGGCCGGCATGCGGTAGTAATCCAGCACGTTCAGGGCTTCGAGCAGGTCCGTGTCCAGGCGTCCGGCGCGGGCCAGTTGGCCCTCTTCGTCGTAGGGCCTGCCCAGGGCCGCCGCCAGGCTGTTCAGCAGGCCGTTCGCGGGGCAGACGTCAAAGGCGGTCGTACGGTCTTCGCCATGGAAGGAGATGTTGGCGATGCCGCCCAGGTTGAGGAAGATCCGGTGGCCGGGGAAGAGCAGCTTTTCGCCCACCGGGACGATGGGGGCGCCCTGTCCGCCCAGCGCCACGTCCAGGGCGCGGAGATCGGAGACCACGGCCTTATCGGTTTCTGCGGCGATGGCCGCCCCGTCGCCCAGCTGGGCC
>CBINPH010000191.1:0-6772 GCA_966252445.1 uncultured Chitinophagaceae bacterium
GGTACTCACCCTGCTCGGGCGGCATGGAGGCCGGCTGCTGCTCCGGCTGCGGCCGGCTCCCGAAGCCTTGGTCGCCGGGGAGCTGGAGCCGCCCTACGAAGTGCACCTGGTCGCCTTCGACCGGGAAGAAGACTACCGGGCCTATAACGAAGATCCGCTGCGCCAGGAACTGCTGCCGCTGAAGATCCAATCCGTGCGCCAGGCCCTGCTCTACCAAGGCCATTCCGTCTGACCATGGGCACCGGCATCACCATAGAAATCTGTGCCAATTCCCTGGCTTCGGCCCTGGCGGCCCAGGAAGGGGGAGCGGACCGCGTAGAACTCTGCGATAACCTGGCGGAGGGGGGCACGACGCCCAGCTACGGCACCCTGGCGAGGACCCGGGAGCTGCTGCACATACAGCTGTACCCGATCATCCGTCCCCGGGGAGGGGATTTCCTGTACGACGACATGGAAATGGAGCTCATGCTCCGCGACATAGCGGTCTGCCGGCGCCTGGGCTGCGACGGGGTGGTCATCGGCGCCCTGGACGCCGAGGGCCACATCGCTCTGGACCGCTGCCGGGAACTGATAGCGGCCGCGGGGCCGCTGGGGGTGACCTTTCACCGGGCTTTCGACCGCTGCCGGGAGCCGGCGGCGGCGCTGGAACAGCTGATCGACCTGGGCTGCGAACGGGTCCTCAGCTCGGGCCAGCAACCCAGCGCCCCGGAAGGGGCGGCGCTTCTCGCTGCCCTGGTGCAGCAAGCCGGAGACCGCCTGGCCGTCATGGCGGGAGCCGGCGTGCGGGAGCACAACATCGGTGCCCTGGTGGCCCGCACCCGGGCCCGGGAATACCATTCCACCGCCGCCAGAGCCGCAGACAGCCGCATGCGCTTCCTGAATCCCCTGGCCCGCCGCGATGCCGCTGCCGCGCGCACCCTCACGGACCCTGACCTGGTCCGGCGCCTCCGCGAGGAAGCCGAGCGCGCCTGGGCGGCCCTACCGTCCTGATCACATCCTTGGCCCTCAGCTTTCTGCCAGCAGCCAGTCCCGGAAAGGTGCATATGCCGTCCCCATGGGCAGGGCCTGTTTCGTTTTGCCTTCCAGGGCCCGGGCCTGCGGAGGGAGGCTTATGGCCGGCAGGATATGCGCCGGGAAGGCTCCGGGGAACTTGCAGGGATGCGCGGTGGAGAGGAAGACCCCCGCCCCGCCCACTTCGGCCTGGCAGCGCCTCCAGCCCAGGTAAGCTACCGCCGTATGCGGGCACATCACGTACCCTTTCGCGGCGAACACTTCTTCGATGGCCGCCAGGGTCTCCTCGTCCGTAAAGCTGTATCCCGATACCACCTGGGCCATGGCAGCCGCATCGCCGCCGAAGAGGTCCAGCATGCGCGCAAAATTGCTGGGGTTGCCCACGTCCATGGCGTTGGACAGCGTATGCCGGGTGGGGCGGGGCTCGAAGCGGCCGGTCCGCAGGTATTGGGGCACCTCGTCGTTGACATTGGTGGCGGCCACAAAGCGGCGCACCGGCAGGCCCATGCGCCGGGCCATGAGGCCCGCCGTGAGGTTGCCGAAATTGCCGCTGGGCACAGCGAACACGGGGAGACGCTGCTCACCCAGGTCCCGCAGCTGGGTCCAGGCATGCACGTAATAGAACATCTGGGGGATCAGCCGGGCGATGTTGATGGAGTTGGCCGAGGAGAGGCGCAGCCGCTTGTTCAGGACAGGGTCCAGGAAGGCCTGCTTCACCAGGCGCTGGCAGTCGTCGAAGCTGCCGCCGATCTCCAGGGCACGTACGTTGCCGCCCAGCGTGGTCAGCTGCAGCTCCTGCAGGGCGCTCACCTTCCCGGAAGGGTACAGGATGGTCACCCGTATGCCGGGGACCTCATGGAAGCCCATGGCCACGGCGCCCCCTGTATCCCCCGAGGTGGCCACCAGGATATGAAGCTCGCCGGCGCTACGGTCCAGAAGGCGGCCCATCACCCGGCTCATGAAACGTGCCCCGAAATCCTTGAAGGCCATGGAGGGCCCGTGGAAAAGCTCAAGCACATAGGTGTCCCGGTCCAGGGCCACCAGGGGCGCGGGGAAGTTCACGGCCTCCTCCACAATGCTGCGCAGCGACTCTTTGTCCAGGGCATCCTCCAGGAGCGCAGAGGCCAGGTGATAGGCCATGTCCGGAAGACTGGCGCTGCGCGCGAAAAAGGCCGGATCCAGCAGGGGCAGCCGCAGCGGCATATAGAGGCCGTTGTCGGGCGGCAGGCTGCGGAATACGGCGTCCCGGAAATCCACACGGACATCGGGATTGTTGGTGCTGTACAGTTGCATGGTGTTGACTTAGTTCAGTATGCGCGGCCCCGCGGGGTTCACGCCCGATACATAGGTGCTGGCGCCTATCCCCAGGGCTCCCAGCCGGGCCTGCAGGGCCAGCGCCACCCTTTGCGCCGTCTCCTCCTCGCAGCTCAGCGCGAAGACCGAGGGTCCCGAGCCCGAAATGCCGAAGCCCAGGGCCCCGGCATCCAGGGCGTCCTGCTTCATGGCATAGAACTCGGGGATCAGGATGGAGCGTACGGGCTCGATAATCACGTCCTGAAGGGAACGGCCGATGAGCCCATAGTCCTCGCGGTACAGACCGCTCACCAGGCCGGCGATGTTGCCCCACTGGGTGACCGCGTCCTGCAGCGGCACCTGCTTCTTAATGATCCGGCGCGCATCCCGGGTCTGCACTTCGATGTGGGGATACACCAGGGTGCAGACCAGCTGCGGCGGGGTATGCAGGCGGATCACGTCCAGCGGTTCATAGCTGCGGATCAGGACGAAGCCGCCCAGCAGGGCCGGCGCCACGTTGTCGGCATGTCCCTGGCCGCAGGCCAGGAGCTCGCCCTCCCTGGCCAGCGGCAGCAGCTCCTCTGCGCGGAAGGGCTCCCCGAGCAGCCGGTTAAGGGCGAAAAGACCCGCCACGGTGCTGGCGGCACTGGAGCCCAGCCCGCTGCCCACCGGCATCTTTTTGAACAACTCGATCTCCACGCCCCGGCCGCCGGCTCCCGCCAGCTGGAGCAGGCCCATGGCCGCGGCGCTCACCGTGTTGCGGGCCGGGTCCAGGGGCAGCCGCCCCTCGTCGCCATGGATGGCCTTGATGCTCACCCGGCCGCTGTCGTTGAGGTGCATGATCACCTCATCCCCCGGCGCCTCTACGGCAAAACCCAGGATGTCGAACCCACAGACCACGTTGGCTACGGTGGCCGGGGCGAAGACCCTGATCGACGATGAATCTTTTTTCATATATACGTTTCAGTGATACAGGGGCAGCGCCTTTATCCCGCGCCCACCTTGACCAGATCGGCAAATACGCCTGCGGCCGTCACTTCCGCCCCCGCGCCGGGGCCCTTGATGACCAGGGGTCGCTGCCGGTACCGGGTGGTGGTGAAGGCAATGATGTTGTCGCTGCCCGACAAGGCATAGAACGGGTGGGTGCTGTCCACGGCCTCCAGGCGGATGCTGACGCGCCCCTCCTCCATCACACCGATATAGCGCAGCACTTTTCCGGCCTCCTCGGCCTGGCGCTTGAGCGCCTCGAAATGCGCCTCCGCATGGCGGAGCTCCTGGTAAAAGGCTTCGACGGTAGGGGCCTGCATACAGGCCTCCGGCAGTATATTGTCGATGGCAATGTCCTCCATTTCCACGGGATACCCCGAGTCGCGGGCCAGGATCAGCATCTTGCGCATGACATCCAGGCCGCTGAGGTCGTCCCGGGGATCCGGCTCCGTGAACCCGGCGTCCTGGGCGGCCCGGACGACTTCATGGAAAGCCTTGTCTCCCTGGAAATTGTTGAAGATAAAGGATATGGTGCCGGAGAGGATGGCTTCGATCCGGAGGATGCGGTCGCCGCTGACCAGCAGGTCCTGCAGGGTCTTGATGATGGGAAGCCCCGCGCCGACATTGGTTTCGTACAGGAAATCCACGTCGTATTTCCGGACGGCGGCCTTGAAGCGCCGGTACTGCTCATAGGGGCCGGAATTGCCGATCTTGTTGCAGGTGACGATGGATATGCTCGCGGCGAAAATACCTTCATAATACTTGACCACTGCAGCGCTGGCGGAATTGTCGATGAAGACGCTGTTGGGCAGGTTGCAGGCTTTCATCTGCTCGATGAAGCCTTCCAGGTTGGCGGGGCTGGACTCCTCTGCAAAAAGCGCCTCCCAGCGCGGCAGGGGAATGCCTTCGGGGCGGAACAGTTCGCGCCGGGTATTGGTGATGGCGATCACGTTGATGCGCAGGGAGTTCTGTTCCAGCAGATAGGCTTCATGCGCCCGAATCTGCTCCAGCAGGGTCTTGCCGATGTTGCCCACGCCCAGGTAAAATACGTTGAGGGTCTTGACCGGCGATAGGAAAAACGCTTCATGGACCACGTGGAGGGTCTTGGCCAGGTCCTCCCGCCGCACGACCACGGATATGTTGTACTCGGAGGACCCCTGGGCGATAGCGGCGACGTTGATGCCGTTGCGGCCCAGGGCATGGAACAGCTTCCCGCTGATGCCGGGCGTATGTTTCATGTTCTCCCCGACGATGGCCACCACGGAAAAAGCGCCTTCGACGACGGGGGCATCCAGTTTGCGCGTCTGCAGCTCCATGTCGAATTCCGCTTCCACGGCCTGCCTGGCACGGTCCGCATCGCCCGGGTCTATGGCGAAGGTGATGCTGTGCTCAGAGGAGGCCTGCGTGATCAGGATGACATTGACGCGGCGCGAGGCCAGGGCGGAAAAGAGGCGGCCGCTGAAACCGGTCTGCCCGATCATTCCGCTGCCCTGCACATTGACGAGAGCGACCTCCCCGATGGACGCGATCCCCCGGATCAGGCTGCCGTTGGGGCTGGCATGCTCACGGATGCGGGTACCCTCAAAAGCACGGTTGAACGTGTTGCGGATGACGATGGGTATCCGGTGCGCAAACGCGGGGATCATGGTGGGCGGATAGATCACCTTGGCCCCGAAATAAGAAAGCTCCATGGCTTCGGTGTAGGAGATCTCCCGCAGGCTGAAGGCCTTGGGAACCATACGCGGATCGGCCGTCATGAACCCGTCCACATCCGTCCATATCTGGATCTCCTCACAGCCCAGGGCGGCGCCGAGGATGGCCGCGGTGTAGTCGCTGCCACCCCGTCCCAGCGTCGTCGTTTGTCCTTTATCGTTAGCCGCGATAAATCCTGTTACGCAGAACAGCGCGTCGGGCGCTCCGGCAAACCGTGCACGGATCAGCGCTTCGGAACGCGCCATGTCCACGCGCGCGGCGCCCCAGTTGCTGTCCGTGCGGATCAGCTCGCGGGCGTCCGCGAAGCGCGCTTCAGGCATGGCCTGCCCCAGGATGCCCGCCACCATGGCGGTGGAGCAGAGCTCCCCGTAGGCCAGGATGGCGTCCCTGGTCTTGGGCGACAGCTCCCGTACGGCGGCGACGCCCGCCAGCAATTCATCCAGCTCATTCAGCAATATCTTCAGCTGCATGATGAGCGGGTTCTGCCGGCCGGGAGGCAGCAACGCCTTGAGGACCTCCAGGTGGCGCTGTTCGAGCTGCCGGAGGCCTTCGGTGTAGGCGTGGCCCTGTTCGGCGGCAGCCGCCATCTCCAGCAGGGCATTGGTAACCCCACCCATGGCGGAGGTCACCACCACCAGGCGGCCCCCTGCCGCCTGTTCTTCGGCCACGATCTCCAGGAGGGCCCGGATGCTTTCGGGCGACCCCACGGACGTCCCTCCGAATTTACAAATCTTCATAGTCGTTGTGCACGGTTTGTGGCGGCCTTCCCGCGGTACGGGGAGGCCTTAAAAAGCAGCAGCGTCTTCCTGACCGGAGGAAGACGCTGCGCAGTTTCTTGGGTATACCGCTATCTTACCTCCATGATGGCATGCAGGTGGTAATGGTCCCGGTCGTCCCCGAAGGGCGGCCCGACAAATACCGGATATCCTGAACGACAACGTGCATGGAGGTCAATTGTGGCAGCAAAAGTATACAATCTTTGACATTTTCAAAGATTTTTTCCGCCGGCCGCCTGCAACCTTTCCTGCAAGGCGGTGATGCTGCAGTAGTAGCGGGCCGGTGCCGCCGGATGCGCCAGGATATGGGCCAGGCGATGCCTGTGGTACTGGTAGCGGAAGTGCATATAGAACCGCGTCCGGGGGTTCGCGCGGTAACGCAGGCGCTGCTCCGCATAACGGGCCATCTGCTTGAGATGATGCAGGGCGTCGTAGCCCAATGATGCGTATAGCCGTGCCAGGGAATGACGCCGGCGGCGCAGGACGAACGCATAGCAGAACAGCACATGCTCGGCGGGCACGCTCTCCCGCACGAAGCGCTCGACATAGCGGGGCGTCACCCGGTGCCGGCCGATGAAATGGCGGAAGCATAAACGCGGTTCATAGTCGACGTCAAAGCCTGCCATCCGCACCGCATAGCAAAGTTCGTGATCACCGCCCGAAGACAGCTGCTGCCCCTTCCGGTCGGTCAGCAGGAAGCGGAAGCCGGCCTCCTGCAGCATCAGGTACGCGGCCTTGTGCAGGATGAGGCCGGCGCCATGCAACACGCGGGCCTTTGCGTCGCCCCTTTCCTGGGGGCCGCTGCCATAGACATTAAAATGATCGGGCCATTCGGGAGGAACGGCTTCATAGACAGGGGTCCCGAGGCCGCCCAGCATCCCCAGGCGCGGACGCCCCCGGAGGACGGCCTGGGCGACCTGCAGGTAGTCCGGGGAAAGCCAGTTGTCGTCGTCACAAAACAGGACATACGCATACCGGGCTTCCGCGATGCC
>CBINPH010000192.1:0-6737 GCA_966252445.1 uncultured Chitinophagaceae bacterium
GAGGGCTCCACGATCTCGCTGATGGGGTCGTTGTTGAAGCCGATGACGGCTACTTTTCCGGGGATGTCCAGTCCCTTGGTCTTGATATACCGTATGGCGGCCACCGCCGAGGCGTCGTTGATGGCGAATATCCCGTCCGGGTAGGGCGCGCGGGCAAACCATTTCCGGATCACGGCGGGGGCGTTTTCCTCGAAGTGCTCGCAGTGCACCACATATTTCTCCGGCACCTTCATGCCGTGCTTGTCCAGGGCGGCCAGATAGCCGTTCAGCCGGTCAAGGGAGATCGACAGGTTTGGTGGTCCGGCGATGTGCGCTACCGAACGGCAGCCTGACCGTATCAGGTGCTCCACGGCCATGAAGGCGCTGTGGTATTCGTCGACGACCACCTTGCAGATATCCTCGCCCGGCGGCACGCGGTCGAAGAAAACGACCGGGATGTCCTTATGCTTCAACACCTCAAAAGCGGCCGCATTCTGGGTCTGGCTGGAGACCGACACCAGCAGGCCGTCCGCTTTGAAGGAGATCAGCTGCCTGACCAGGTCCATCTCCGATTCGGAACTTTCGTTCGACTGGCACAGCATCAGCTGGTAACCATGCTGGTGCGCGGCATCGTGCATGCCGGTGAGGATGCGGCCGAAAACGGGCGCGGAGATCACGGGAACGATGACGCCGATGATGCGCGACTTGCGGTTGATCAGGCTCTGCGCAATGTAGTTGGGTTCGTAATTCAGCTGGCGGGCCAGCTCCTGGACGGCCTGCTTGGTCTCCGGGTTCACGTCGGGCAGGTTCCGCAACGCCCGCGACACCGTCGACACGGAAATGCGGAGTTTCCGCGCGAGATCTTTTACCGTGACCTGCTGTTTGCTCATGGGCGGGGGTATCTGACGGCGGATGGTGGACGACTGCAAACGTTGCCGGAAACGTTATTTTGGTTTTCCTTCTGCAAAATCGCTGCGGGGCCCCGGTCCTTTAGGGCATGTTGACTATTTTTGGCCGCCCGGCTACCTTCATCCATGCTGCGGATTCAATCTGTACCCATGAAAATTATTGCACCGGTATGTGCCGGCCTTATGCTGTTCGGTTTACCCTTTTATCCTCAGGCACCCATGATCACTGTTCCCCGTAAAGATACTGTCAAAATACCGTACACGCAAAACCGCCCTCCCCTGGTAAGCAGGCCCTACATGGACCTGCCCCTGGGCGCCATACGCCCTGCCGGCTGGCTGAAAGGCCAGCTGGAGGCTATGCGGGATGGAATGACCGGTCATCTCGATACCCTGTACAGCCAGGTTATGGGTGCCCGCAACGGCTGGCTGGGCGGCGACGGGGATGTGTGGGAGCGCGGTCCTTACTGGCTGGACGGCCTGCTGCCGCTGGCCTATATCCTGGACGATGCGGCGCTGAAGGCGAAGGTGCAGCCCTGGATAGAGTGGTCCATCCGCCATCAGCGTGCGGACGGCTACTTTGGCCCGCAGCCCGCCGTCGACAGGCCGCCCGAGCCCGGCCTGCAGCGCGACAGGGCTCAGGACTGGTGGCCCAAGATGGTCATGCTCAAAGTCCTGCAGCAGTACTACTCCGCCACCGGGGATGAAAGGGTGATCCGCCTGATGACCCGGTATTTTCATTACCAGCTGCAGCAGCTGCCCTTGACGCCGCTGGACCACTGGAGCTGGTGGGGCGCACAGCGCGGCGGCGATAACCTGATGGTGGTGTACTGGCTCTACAACATCACCGGCGACAGGAAGCTGCTCGAGCTGGCCGACCTCCTGCACGCGCAGACCTTCGACTGGACGAAGACATTCCTGGAGACCGACAGGATCTCGCGCCTCTATGCGTTCCATGGGGTCAACCTGGCCCAGGGCATCAAAGAACCGATCATTTATTACCAGCAATATGCTGAGCCCAGGTACCGCGAGGCCGTCGACAAGGCCTTCCGGGACATCGACCAGTTCCTCGGTCAGCCCCAGGGCATGTTCGGCGCCGACGAACTTACCCACGGCAACGCGCCTACGCAGGGTTCCGAGCTGTGTACGGCCGTCGAGCTGATGTTCTCCCTGGAGAACATGATGGGCATCACCGGCGAGGTGGCCTATATGGATCACCTGGAGAAGATCGCCTACAATGCGCGGCCTACCCAGGCGACAGACGACTATATGGCCCGCCAGTACTACCAGCAGGCCAACCAGGTGACGGTGAGCCGGCACCCCCGCAATTTCGTGACGGCCTACGACGGCACGGACCAGTGCTTCGGCCTGCTGACGGGTTTTCCCTGCTGCACGGCCAATATGCACCAGGGCTGGCCCAAGTTCACCCAGCACCTGTGGATGGCCACCGCCGACGGCGGCGTCGCGGCGCTGCTGTATGCGCCCTCCTCGGTGCGCCTGCAGGTTGGGGGCGCAGCCGTGGAGTTCGTCGAAGAAACGGATTATCCGTTCGACGAGCTGATCCGCATCCGCTATCACTACAGCGGTTCCGTCCTGTCCTTCCCCCTCCATCTGCGCATTCCCGGCTGGTGCGCCGAGGGAGAGCTCAGCGTCAACGGAGAACCGGCCGGGCGGCACCAGGGGGGGCAGGTGGTCGCCCTGCAGCGCGACTGGCACGACGGTGACGAAGTGACGCTCCGGCTGCCCATGCGGGTGACCCAGCGCCGCTGGCATGAGAACGCCGTCTCCGTGGAGCGCGGCCCGCTGGTGTATGCCCTGAAGATCAAAGAAGACTGGACCAAGGTCCGCAACAACGATGCTTACGGGGACTATTATGAGGTCCATCCCGGGTCACCCTGGAACTACGGGCTGCTGGAGGTGCCAAAGGAGCAATGGCAGGAGGCTTTTTCCCTGGTCCGCCAGGGAAAGGTGGGGGACCATCCCTGGAGCGCCGACGGCGCCCCCATCGCCCTGCGGGCGTCCGCCGTGCAGCTGCCGCAGTGGCAACTCTACAACAGCGAAGCCGGGCCCCTGCCGTACAGTCCCCAGCCCATGCCCGAGGGCGGCAAGCCCATCAAGGTGACCCTGATCCCTTATGGCTGCACGACGCTGAGGATATCGGAATTTCCGGTGGTAAAACCCTGAAGGGGGGAACGCCCAAAAACCACACGATGCCCGCAAAGCTGCTTCTAGTCCTGCTCTTTTTCCTGGCCGTGCCCGGGCGCCCTTCCCATGCCCAGGCGTCCGGTCCTGTGCCGCTGCGGGGCCATATGGTCATCACCCGTTCCCTGACGATAGCCCCGGGCCGGTACCGGCTGGGCGCTTCCGACAGTGGCCGGGCGGTGATCGAGATCAGGGGCAGCCATATCGTGGTGGATTTCAACGGCGCGGTGCTCGCCGGCAGCCCCGAAGGGGTCCGGCCCGACGCGTACCGGGGCGTGGCCATACGCCTGGACAGCGGCAGCGACGTCACGATCCGTCATGCCGTGGTGCACGGGTACCGCGTGGCGCTTGAGGCCCGGGGCATCCGGGGACTGCGCATTGAGGACTGCGATTTCAGCTACAACTACCGGCAGCACCTGAACAGCAACCGCCGCCGCGAAGACTTCAGCGACTGGCAGAGCTATCACCACAACGAACACGACGAGTGGCTGCGTTTTGGCGCGGGCATGTACCTGCGGGACTGTGACAGCGCACAGGTGTGCCGCAACAGGATCACAGGGGGACAATGCGCGCTGATGATGACCGGCTGCGATGGCGCGGTGATCTATGACAACGATTTTTCCTTCAACTCCGGGATCGGCATAGGCCTGTACCGCAGCAGCCACAACCGCGTGATGCACAACCGGCTGGACTGGAATGTCCGCGGGGTCAGCGAAGGCGTGTATTACCGGGGACAGGATGCGGCGGCCATCCTGGTGTACGAACAGAGCAGCCACAACGTCTTCGCCTATAATTCCGCCACCCACAGCGGCGACGGCTTCTTTCTCTGGGCCGGCGCTTCTACCCTGGCCACCGGCCGTGGCGGCTGCAACGACAACCTGATCTATGGCAATGACTTTTCGTTTGCACCGACCAACGGCATAGAGGCTACTTTCAGCCGCAACAGGATTGTGGGCAACCTCCTCGAGGGCTGCGACAATGGCCTCTGGGCGGGCTACAGCCACCATACGCTGATCACCGGCAACCGGTTCATCGACAACCGCAGGGGCATAGCCATAGAGCAGGGGCGATACAACACCATAACCGGGAACCTGTTCCGCGGCGGCGAGACCGCTCTGCAGCTCTGGGCCACCCCCGGACGGGCACCGGAGGGACACTATGACGCCCTCCACGACGTGCGGAGCCGGGCCTATAAAGTGCAGGGCAATACCTTTGAGCGTGTGCCCCTGGCCTTGTCCCTGCGCCACAGCGACAGCATCTCCGTGACCCACAACAGAATGCGGGAGCTGGGCGACTTTGTCCGCATGGATTCCACAGTCCGCCACAGCACCTTTCTTTTCAACGGGCCTTCGGAAGCCGGCGCCACGGGTGGCGGCGACAGAGCCACGGCTCCGGAGGACATCCCCGATGCCCATGGCGTGACTGACCGCCGCCGCCTGCCCTGCGGGAAACACTTTATCATGATGAACGACTGGGGGCCATACGACTTCCGGTCGCCGTTTCTCTGGCAGCGGGGGGCGGACAGCGCCGGATACCTGCATCTGGACATCCTGGGCCCTGCCGGCCGCTGGACGCTCCGGTCCGTCCGGGGGGCGGAGCAGCTCTCCGCCCGCGAAGGCCAGGTGCCGGGGCGGCTGACCCTGCGCCGCACGGCGGGGCCGCTGGACCTGGCCCTGACCTATGAGGGTGCGGCGGTGACCTCGCCTTTGGGGAAATACTATCCCGCAGGGACGCCTTATGTATTCCACTACCGCCGCACCGGGCTCATGCAGGCCTGGACGCTGCGGCTGTACGCGTTCGACAGCACCAGCGACCCCTTGCGGCAGCCCGCCGCCTTTGCCCGCCTGCTGCAGAGCAAGCCGCTGCGGCAAGCCAGCGCGCCCCTGCTTGACAACGGCTATTGGGACGGCAGCGGCCTGCCCCTCAGCCACAGCGCGACCGTCGCGACGGCGCAGGTGGATTTTCCGGCCGACCGCTATGTCATCGGGCTGAGCGCCGGCGAGATGGCGCGTCTCTATATCGACGGCCGCCTGGTGATCGACGCCTGGGATACGGCCCGCGTAGTCTACGATGCGGATTATCATCATGAGCAGACCCTGCACCTGCAGGGCAGGCACCGCTTGCGCATCGAGCAGGCGCAATACGGGTCTTACGGCTTGCTGTACCTGACCATGCGCCGCGAGGCCGAATACCTGGAACCCTAAACGCAGAGCCATGAGCACACGACTATGGATACCGCTGTTGTCCTTCGCCTTCCTCGGCGCATGTTCGGGTTCCCCCACGGCTCCCGCCCCATTCCTGTCCCATCTGCGGGCCGGCGCGCATTTTCCCTTGTATACGGGGTATGCCGCCGCCCGGGAGCGCTCAGCCTTCGTGCTCGACGAGGGATACCGCTTCCGTTACGATGCCGACAGCCTGGGCGCCGACTTCATTACCGATCAGGCCGGCGACATCGGCTGGGCTTGTCGCGTCGGCGGCCGCTGGCGCTACCGCGTGGGCGCCCTGGACAGGGGGCCGGTGATCACCGTATCTTATCCGGACATGGTGCAATATCACCTGTATCCCGCCCCCGGCCTGCGCGCAGACATGGCCATGGTGGTGCACAGCTCGAGGGCCGCCTTCTGGGAATGCCGCCTCACCAATGAGAGCGACCATCCCCTGGAGCTGGGCGTCCTGGCCTTCGCCCGGGCGGCGTCCGTATTCGGTGAGGTAAAGGCCGGCGAAGACCCGCGCACCCTGTATTTTACCCATGTGGAGAAGCCCGACGGCTGGGTCCTGGACCATGGGATCCCCTATGCGGACAGCCTGCGGGACCAGCTGATCCTCCGGGGCGGCAACGCCCCCCAGGCCCGGAGCGTGCGCCTGTCGGACGACGGATTCCAGCTGGGGGAGCCGGGGGACAGCGCGGCGGCCTTGGGTTTCTGGCAGCAGCAGACCCTGGCGCCGGGGGCGTCCCTGCGCTGCCGTCTCTATCGTATGGTCAGCCCCCGCGATGAAGGCGACCCCTCCCCGGTGCTGGCCGATTCCCTGCAGCGTGTGCCGCTGAGCGATTACCGGGAAGCCAACGAAAAAGTGGTGGCCGCCTATCCGCCGCCCCCGCTGAAGGATACGCCGTCCATGGCGCTGTACTGGAGCGCCTGCAACATGATGCGGCAGTGTTTTTATCCTCCGGAAGGACATCTCAGCCACAACTACTATGTTTTTTCCCGGGAGCCCCAGTGGGGGTGGGGGCATGGCGGCCAGGTTTTCCACGAGAGCATCACCATGCTGGCCTATGCCCGCCTGGACCCCGCCGGCGCCATGAATTCCCAGCGGGTTTTCGCGGAGCGCCAGCATCCCAACGGTTATATCAACTACCGCACCGGCCCTTACCTCGACGAGGTGATCCGCCACAACGGGCAGCTGACCTCCTCTGCGCCCTGGTATGCCTGGCTGAACAGCGAGGTCTATGACATCACCGGCGATACGGCCTTTCTCCGGGAGATGTATGCCTCTTCGCAGCGTTTCTATACTTTTTATACCAGCCACCGGGATAGCGATCAGGACGGCCTTTGCGAGTGGGGTGGCGAGGCGGTGCTGGAGTCCGTACGTGACGGGCTTGTCGCCGTATGGGACCAGGTAGGATACCCGTCCTCCTTCGAGGCGCTGGAC
>CBINPH010000193.1:0-6725 GCA_966252445.1 uncultured Chitinophagaceae bacterium
TTTCCCGTCTGTCACGATGCGGTTGTATTTGTCATCGCCGCCTGCAGCAATGCGCACATTTTTCAGTTTGAACCCGTAATGGGGGTCGCCCGATATGGAGAGATGCGTGGCCCCCGGCGGAATGGTATTGGATGCGGCGACCCGGTATTGGTCTATGTACACCTTGCCGATGTTCTTGCGGACATAAATCGCGATATGGTGCCACAGTCCCTGGGTATACAGGGAGGCCCTGACGGGCTCGCTGAACTTTATGGATTTGGTACCGGGACCGCCCCAGGCCACACTAGAACCGCTTTCGATCGACAAGGCATACAAGGAGGTGTGGCCCGAGTTGTTGGGATCTCCCTTTTTCCGAAAAAGCACATCGAAACTGTTGACATACCGGAAATAGTCGGGATCCGGATTTTCATACATCATATCAAATTCCACGGTGAACTGCTCCGGCAGATAGTCATCGGGGCTGATCATGGGGGCGACATGGGTCCTGGCCCCCTTGTCCAGGTGCAGGATCTTGTCCCCGTTGTCGCTCTGTATTTCCGCCGTGCCCTCCAGAAGGGTGAACCTGGCGGGGATCTCCTGGTCGGCTTCCCCGCTCATATCGGGCTCGAAAATGATGCGGTCGCCGGGAACGAAGTCGTAGTTGGCGTAATCCATGACCGGTACAGCGGCGGCCATCGGCTGCGCGGCCGTCGCATCAGTTTCGCTTCCGCCTGTACCCTGGGGGATGTCACCCGCGGAGGAAGCTGCACCGGCCTCTCCTTCCCCGCCCTGTTTGTTTTTTCCCTTTAACACGCTGGAAGCCCTGGAGCCCACCGCCGCGGTGGTTTTGTCGATCGCTGCATTGGTGGCGTTGCCGGCCTTTTCGGATGCGCGTTGTTCCACAGTCTGTTTGACGGTTTCCGTGACCTGGTTCTTCAGGTTCTTGAGGAACTGGGCCTCGCTGCTGGCCGCCATGAGCAGCAAGGCCAGGCAGGACAACGCGGCTTTGATGATGATCGGTGATTTTTTCATGTTTGCTTGTTTAACACTTAATTGACCACGGAGAGTCCGTTTGCGGTGCCCTGGAAATACACCTGCTTCATTTTATTTTGTTCCGAGAGGATCAGGTTGCTGTAATTGATCTTGTAGCTCTTCCCGTCGGAAAACCGCAACGTGAGGTTGAGGGTGCTGATCTTCCAGGTGTCGTGACCGTTGGGGAAGATCTCTATCCGGAAAGTCCCCCGGGTGAAGAACTCGTCAAAGGCGTGCTTCCCCGACACCGACAGTTCATCGGAATTATTCATGGAGCGGTCCTCAAACCGGGAATTGTCGGAGTTGTTGACCTTCTGGGCTACCAGCTCCCCGGAGGAATTGTACAGCCGGTAGCTGTAATGGGTGTCGTTGTCCTTGCCGTCGTCGCCGCAGCCGATGTTGACGATCACGGACTGCAGGGTGGGCGGATTTTTGGCGGGCACACAGCTGCGGTAGGTGAACTGATCGGTTGCACTCTGGGAGCCGACCACGTCGCCGGCCATGTCGCGGAGGGTATAGCTGATGGGCTGCGCGTTCTGATAGGTGGCCCCCGCCAGGATCGCGTTCAGGGAAGCGATCAGCTTGTCCCTGTCCAGGGTAATGATCCCCTTGTTGGGCCCGCCCACGATGTAGGCGTTGATCTTGGTCTCTATCGATGAATTGTTTTGCAGGTAGTTCAGGTCGAAATTAGCGCTGTACAGGCCGGAGGAGTATTTGGCGTTAAAGTCCTCCGCCGCTTCCGAAGAATGGAAAGTGACCTCCAGGTTGGCGAGTATGCGGATGCCGTAAGCCACGGAGCTGATAAAAAGCATGTTGGGCGCGGCCGTCTCGTTGGCCGGATCGGTAAAGAACCCGTTCCCGGGCGGGCAGGTGTTGATGGTAAAGAGGGTCTTCGTGACATCGATGGTCAGAAAGCGGTGCTGGGACTTGTCCGAGGTATGGAAAGCGTTGTTGATGGAAGCTCCCCAGGCGCTGCCGCCGGCATTGAGCTTCAGGGTCCAGTCCGCGGTGTTGTACGATTCATACAGCTGCATGGTCGTGGAGCCGTTGCCCCCGCCGCCGGAAAACCGGTGGAACAAGGTGACTACCCCGTTCCGGATGGTGTAGGCGCTGGGGTTGTCGACCTGGACCCAGGAGTCGCCGGTGATGTTGTAGCCGTCCGTAGAGATGATAATGGGGTTGCGGGCGCCGGGCTGCGGCAGGAAGGAGCCGTCCATCAGGTGGTCAAAGGTGTAAATGGCGCCGGGATAGATGTTGGCCGCCTGTTTCTGGAAATCGGAGACGCCGAAATCCGTGGTGCTGGCATTGATGGTCATGCTGCTGGTCGCGCATTTCCAGTCACCGGACTGCTGCGTCACGGGGGTGGACTTGCTGGGGCTGATGTGGTCGGATTGCCCACCGTCGGAGGATTTCTGGAAGCCGATATGCAACACGGACCCGTCGCCGAACCTAAAGTCCTTGCGCGGGCCGGTGAAGGCCGTGGCATAGCTGGCCTGCCGCTCGGCGTACTGGGGTGTCGTCTTGAATTCCTTCATGTTCCGGGGAGGATGTCCTCCCGCCCCGGGCTTCGCCTGGGTAGCCTTGATGTTCACCGAAGGCTTGCTGACGGTCGGCGCGGGGGAAGCTGTCGCCCGGGGATTGGAGGCGGGTCTGGGTACGGGCTTGTGCAGGGTGGTTGCATTACGCTGCACCACGGGCTTGCGCAGGGGGTCCCGGCGGATGCCCTGTGCTCCGGCGGCCATGCTCAACAGCAGGGCCGGCAGAAGCAAAAAAGGGGTCTTTTTCATAACAATGGTTTTCTCTTTTTGACAATGACTGGCTGTTTGGCCTGGGCAAATGTCCGCTTCGTTTCCCTTCCGGAAAATCCCGCCAAAGCAGGGTTTTAGAAAAATCCCCGAAAAGGGGGATTTTTTCAAAACCCTTGGAGAGACCCGGTTTTTGGATCAATTTTACCCCCGTCACCCCGCGAAGAGCCCGCAGTGAACAGTGCTCCAAACCGTCCCTTATGCGAAGAAAAACATGGGCCTGGCTGGCCGGCAGCTTGTCGATGATCCTCCTCGGCGGGGCATGCCTGGCCCAGGACAGGCAGCTCGACAGCCTGCAGGCGCTGCTAACCCATCCTTTGCCGGACACGGCGAGGATCAGTGTGTTGTTAACCCTGGGAGACCATTTCAGCTATGTGGACGGAGACCGGGCCACGGCTTACCTGGACCAGGCGTTCCGGCTCGCCCGCCGTCATCAGCTGCATTACGCCATGGGTAGCGCCATGGCTTACGCGGGAACCGTGTACTATTACCGGGACGAGTACGACAGCGCGATGTATTGTTACCGGCAAGCGATGGCCTGCTTCCGCCAGGACAGCTCGCTCGATGCCCGTCTATCCTTGTCCACGGTGGAATCTGAGATGGCCGACGTGGAGGTGGCCCGGGGAGACCTCATCGGCGGCATCCAAACCTACCTGCGCGTCACCGACACCCTGCAGCGCTACGACCCGAACAACCACAATGCGATCGGGAACCTTTACCTGGCTGTAGCCTCCGTATACCGAAAAATGCGCCAGTATGAGCAAGCCCTGCGCTACGCCAGAAAGAGCGTGCTGGAGCTGGGAAAAGATCAAACCAAGCCCCGGGCCAAAGCCTTTGCGGCGCTGGCGGTCGCGGCCAACCTGTCGGCGCTCGGACGGCTGAAGGAGGCCGCCGACAGCCTGGACCAAATCGAGGAAACGGCGAAGGCCCTGAAGTCTTCTTCGCTCCTGGCCCAGCTCTATGGCAACCGGGCCAGCCTGTACGACCGCCGGGGCCAGTCCGACAGGGCCCTGGCTGCCTATGGACAGGCGCTGCACTACGCGCGCAAGGCCGGGGATAAACACGGGCAGGTCAGTGCCTTGCTGCAAATGGGCCTGATCGCCGCCGACAGCAGCCGGAGGGATTATGCAGGCAGCCAGGCATATCTTGAAAAGGCGCTGGCGCTGATCCGCCTCACGGGCGACAAACACCGTGAGCGGACGACGACCGGCCACCTCGCCAAAGTGCTGTCCCTCCGGGGCCGTGACCGGGAAGCGGTGCATTACTACCAGCAGTACTTCGCCTTAACCGACAGCTTGAATGAGGCCGACGTCAAAAAAAAGATCAACGAAATAGAAAACAAATACCAGGCGCGGAAAAAGGGAGACAGCATCCTCGTATTGCAAAAGAACGCCCGCGTCCGGGACCTGGAGCTGCATAAAAAGAAAATGCTGAACACCGCCCTGCTCAGCGGCTGTCTGGTTCTTTTGCTTGTTGGGGTGCTCATATACCACAACTTCAAAAGGAAAAACCAGCTGCTGCGGCAGCGGGAAGAGCTGAACAGAAAACGGATCATCGAACTGGAAAAAGAACGGCAGCTGCTGGCCATGCAGTCTGTCCTGAAGGGACAGGAACAGGAACGCGGGCGCCTTGCCCGCGACCTGCATGACGGCGTGGGAGGCCTGCTGTCGGGCATAAAATTATCCCTCACATCTATGAAAGGAAATGTATTTTTATCCGAAGAAAACGCGCTGGCCGTAAACCAGGTCATCCTCCAGCTTGACCAGTCCATCAACGAGCTGCGCAGGGTATCGCACAACATGATGCCTGAGGCCCTGATCAAGTATGGGCTGAGAGAAGCCCTGGAGAACTATGCGGACAACATCAACCGCTCCGGTGGTCTGCTCGTCCGGCTGCAGGCATATGGCATGGAGCAGCGCATGGGCCAGGACACGGAGATCGTGCTTTACCGCATCGTCCAGGAACTGCTGAACAATGTCATCAAACATGCCGGGGCGAAAAACGTGCTGATACAGCTGCTGCGAGAAAACGACCGTTTCAGCCTCACCGTAGAAGATGACGGGAAAGGTTTCTACCCCGCCGAAGCGGGGCGGCAAGGTGGTGCAGGCCTGGCCAATATCCAGGCACGTGCAGATTATATCGGTGCCCGCGTCGATATCCGGTCGGCGCCGGGGGAAGGCACCTCGGTCAACATCGAAGGCCAAGTCATGAGCGGCTAAGGCAGGGGACCTTATGCCTGACCGCGGTGGCTGAGGCCGACACACGAGGGATATCTTAGCCGGACATACCGCCCCATATACCATGAAGAAAAAACTATTTTTGGCATTGTGTTCCAGCCTGGCGCTGGGGCATCTGGCCGCCCAGAGCTCCGGCGAAACGACGCCCGCCAATATCGTCATCACGCCTGAAGACCCCTTGCCGGTAAAAGCGCCGGCGCTGCGCGAGGCCGTCGTCAAATGGTCGGTCAAGCAACTGAAAAGCGAGGATTATACAAGCATATCGGCGCATCCTTCATCCACCCATTTTCCGGGCAAGGTACAGGACGGCTATGTGTTTGTCCGCAAAACCATCGACATCCGCCATACCCAGATCAGCGACAGCCTGAGACCCATTGTGTCGCGGCTGAATTATTCGTCCCCCTGGGCGCCCACCCTATACAGCACCGGGTTGTATGCCGTCCCCGGTCAATATGTGGAGATCATCATCCCGGAGGACCTGAAGGATAAGGGGCTCAGCGTGCAGATCGGCTGTCACTCAGACCAGCTCAACCAATGGTTGGCGGCCAAAGAGGACTGGCGCCGGATGCCTATACTGGTGAAAAAGCAGCGGCTCAGGCAACTGCGGACCCGGGTAGCCTCGCCTTTCGGCGGACTCCTCTATATCGTGTCGTCGCCCAACACGGAGAGCTGGCATGGCCAGATCACCGTGCATCACGCCATATCCGCTCCCTTGTACGAATTGGGGACCACGTCCGCCGAACAGTGGGCCGAGCAGCTGAAAAACAATAAAGCGCCCTGGGGTGAGCTGGCCACCGAGCGCATCATCATCACCGTACCTGATTCGGTCCTGCAGACCGTCAAGGACCCGGAAAAGGTGATGAAGCTGTGGGACCTCATCATCGGAGGCGAAATGGAGCTGGCCCAGATCCCGCAGCCTTTTTACCGCCCGCAGCGTCTGGTCGTCGACGAACATATCGCCGGCGGCTCCATGCACAGCGGCTACCCCATCATGGTGCAACACTCACCTGTCAAGCATCTGCTGTCGGAAGACATCATCGCCAATCCGCTGTTGCTCATGCGCCCCAGCAAAGGGGGCGCCAACTGGGGCTTTTTTCACGAAATCGGGCACAACATGCAGAACCTCGACTGGGTCTTCGGCGGGACCACCGAGGTCAGCTGCAATTTCTTCTCCATCTATATGTTCGACCGCCTGATGGGCGGCCGCGACGATGCTCACACCGGCATCTCCAATGCCTTTACGCAGGCGGCCATGAAAAAGTATTTTGCGGGGGGTGCGGATTATGAGAAATGGCAAAAAGACCCTTTTCTGGGCCTTATCATGTTCCGGCAGCTCCAGGAAGCCTTTGGATGGGAAAGTTTTAAAAAATTCTTCCGGGCCTATCAGGCCATGGCGGCGAAAGATCCCGGGGGCCGCTATGCCCACAGTGATGAAAAAAAACGGGACCTGTGGGTGAAAACCTTCTCCGGCGTCACCGGCAGGAACCTGGCCCCCTTTTTCGAAAAATGGGGTATCCCCATCAGCGACAAGGTCCGGGAAGCGTTGAAAGGGCTGCCTGCCTGGATGCCCTATAATTTTCCGCCGGTGAACGACTAGTGTTTCATCTTTCAAAGGACGTGTATGCCTGATCAACCGCTTATCCGTATTTTCATTTTAGATGACAATCCCATT
>CBINPH010000194.1:0-6671 GCA_966252445.1 uncultured Chitinophagaceae bacterium
TCCGAGCACACTCTCCAAGGGCGGAACTCGGCAGCCCGCCAGCTGCATCTGCACAAGACGGCGGTGGGGGTGGATATCCTGCTGGCCGACGTGGAGGACGCCGGTGTGGAAGGCGACGACAATTCCTGGGCCCTGGGCACCCAGTATTGGGCGCGCCAGGCCAAAAGCGCGGGCTACCGCGCCCAGTACGGCATACTCCTGGATATGGTCGGGGGCAAGGGGGCGCATTTTTACCGGGAGGCCATGACGAGGCAGTATGCCTCGGCCCAGTCGGAGATGGTATGGAATGTAGCCAACCAGATCGGGTATTCGGATTATTTCCGCTACGCCAACCCGGGCGGGGCCGGCGTGACGGATGACCATGTCTTTGTCAACAGGCTGGCCGGCATCCCCACCATGGACATCATACACCTGCGGGGCGACGGCAGTTTTGTGCCCTGGCATCATACGGTCAACGACAACATGGGCGTGATCGACAAAAATACCCTGGGGGCGGTGGGCCAGACGGTGCTCCAGACCATTTATGCCAATCCTCCTTACTGAGCGGGGGGCAGCACCCTGCGCAGGGTGCGGAGCAGGCTGTCACCCTGCAGCCCGGTGGCGATCACCCTGCCCGCCGTATCCAGCAGGAAGTTGGCGGGGATGGCTTCTACGCCGTACATGGCAGCCGGGGCCGAGTTCCAGCCTTTAAGGTCGCTGATCTGCGGCCAGGCCAGGCCGTCCGCGGCAATGGCTTTTTCCCAGGAGCTCTTGCGCGTGTCCAGGGACACCCCCAGCACCGTGAAGCGGCGGTCCCTGAACTGCTTCCAGGCTTTTACGAGACGGGGGTTCTCCTCCCGGCAGGGACCGCACCAGGAAGCCCAGAAATCCACCAGCACATACCGGCCCCGGAAGCTGCTCAGGGCAATGATTTTCCCCGAAGGGTCCGGGAAGCGGAGGTCCGGCGCCAGGTCCCCGATGTCCGGGGCGGCGCTGAGCCCCTGTTCGTTGAGCCGGCGGTCGTAGGCGTTGACGGCTCCCTCCACAAGCGGGTTACCCGGGAAACGCTGCTGCAGCCCGCCCAGCAGCACCTTGCCTTCGGGCCAGTCCGCGGAGTGGCCGAGCAGGCTCAGGGCAAAAACCGCCGTGATGGGGCTGTGGGCCCTCCTGACCTGCTGCAGCAGGCTGTCGCTGATGGCCTGCTGCTGACGTGCGATGGCGCCGGCCTCCAGGGCCAGCACCGAGTCGGGGGCATGGCCATGGGCCAGGCTGTCCCGCCTGGCCTCAAGGCGGTGGAGGCGCGCATGGGCCTGGTACAGGCTCCGGAGAAAGCGCTGCAACTCCGCCGAAGCGGCGGAGCCTTGTATGCTCAGGTCCTCCAGCCGCGCATAATCGCCGCTGATGCGGACGTTGCCGTCGCCGAGGACCACCGGTATCATGGTGCTGTCCTGCAGCCGCACACGATACAAGCCTTCTTCCCCGGTGGTGTACAGGGTGAAACGGAAAGTCCCCGTCAGGGCTTCGGCGGCGGCAGAGTCCACGATGCGGGTCTCGGCGGGCAGGATCTCCTCCAGGTAGGCTTCCTCGATCTCCGCCGGCTTATGGAGCAGGCTCAGGTCCACCTGGATGGTCCTGGTCCGGCTGCGCTGGCAGGACAGGGAGACGAGGACAGCCAGCCAAAGGGCCGCCCAGACGCGTTGCAGGGATATCAGGCTGTTTTTCATGGGTCCATATCATCTTGAGGGCCGCATCCCCCCGGCGCAGCACCCGCCGCGGAAGTTGCTGGGCGGTCAAAACCGCTCATTCCCGGACAATTTTGATGCATTCACGAGGCCGGCCTATCCGGGGCAGCGCCAACCCTTACTTTTATCCTGGTTTTTCATAGGATATGGTTATAAAGGGGGCTGTTGTCTAGCGGCCTCCTTTTCCATTTACAGGCGGGTAACCTCCCTTTTTTCGCCCTTCACCGGCCTGCCATATGGCCGGCTACCCTCGATTCTGTGCTTTTACGCAGGAATTAGCCGCATTCACGAAGTCGACCATCCAGGGACCGGCCCCGGCCGTACTTTTACATCGGTTTTTCATAGGATATGGTAAAAAAGGGGGCTGTTGTCTAGCGGCCTCCTTTGCCATTTTCAGGCCTATCCCATCCCGCGCTGTTTCGATCCCCAAAATTAGGGTTATTTACGCTCTTGCCCCGGCCCGCGTGGCAGCGGTTGGCCAGCAGCTTTTTCTTATATTCATGGAATGATCCTGCTGATCGCGGTCCTGGGGGGCGTCGCCCTGCTCGCCGTTTACGGCTGGGTGCGCCTGGAGGCCCGGCCCTGGCTCCGGGAGGATGCCGCCGCCCTGCCCCCGGTTGATACGGCCCTGGTGCTGGGCACGGCGAAGCTGACCAGGCAGGGCGGCCAGAACCCGTATTTCGCCCGGCGTGTGGCCGCGGCGGCGGACCTCTACCGCCTGGGCAGGGTCCGCCGATTCATCCTCAGCGGTGCGGGCCGGGGGGACGGGGGTGGCGAGGCCAGTGACATGGCCCAGGCCCTGGAAGCCCTCGGCGTTCCCACTTCCCGGCTCCTGGTGGACAACCGCTCCTTCCGCACCTGGGATTCGTTGAGGCGATGCCGTGAGGTCTACGGTTGCCACCGGGCCATCGTCGTGTCGCAGCGTTTCCACAACGAGCGGGCGGTATTTGCCGGGCGCCGCCGGGGCATGGAGCTCTGGGGTTTCAATGCAGCGCCGGTCGGCGGCGCCGTGGCCTTCCGCATGTTTTTCCGGGAGTGCCTGGCGCGGGTCAAATGCCTGGCCGATCTCCTGGCCGCCAGCGTATTTCCCCGCTGAGGCCGCAGGAAAAATTTTCGGGATACCGGGAACTTGACTAACTTCGATGTCTATCCTATAACCTTAAAACCGGTGCCTTATGTCTTTAATGAAAGAATTCAAGGAATTTGCCATGCGGGGCAACGTGGTCGACCTGGCCGTGGCCGTGGTCATCGGCGGCGCTTTCGGGCAGATCGTGAACTCGCTGGTCAAGGACATTATCATGCCCCTCATCGGCGTTTTGCTGGGTGGTGTGGATTTCAGCGACAAGAAGATCATCCTCTCCCAGGCCGTAGTGGATGCCGCCGGCCAGGTGACCAAGCCGGAGAACGCCCTCACCTATGGGGTGTTCATCCAGGCCGTCATCAATTTCCTCATTATAGCCTTTTCCATTTTCATGGTCATCAAGGCCATCAACAGCCTGAAGAAAGCGCCCGAAGAAGCCCCCGCCGCTCCGCCGGAGCCCTCTGCGGAAGAAAAGCTGCTCACCGAGATCCGCGACCTCCTGAAACGCGGGTAGCCAGCAGGCGCCCCCAGGGCGCCTGCTCCGACAAGTCCCATGCCCCTCTATGTCCCTGTCACGAAGGCGCGATATGATGCCGACGCCTTCCCGCGGGCTTTTTATGGAGATCAAAAAAAAGTATGGATATGCAAAGACAGATTTTCGGTTTGATGGCCCTGGCGGTACTGCCCGTTGTGGCCTGGGGCCAGGACAACACGGTCAAAGGGCTGCAGTCCGACGCGGCCAAGCAACTTACCATCGACGATACCTCGCACAAGACCTGGAGAACAGGGGGCATTTTCAGCCTCAACGCCAGCCAGGGCGCGCTCTCGCACTGGGCAGCCGGCGGCGACAAGTCCAGCTTTGCGATCAACGGGCTGTTCAGCGCCTATGCCTCCTATATCAAGGGCAAGAACCAGTGGGACAACCTGCTGGACATCGCCTATGGTTACCTCAAGACGAACAGCACGGGTTTCCGCAAGAGCGACGACCATTTTTATTTTACATCCAAGTACGGGCGGCAGGCATCCAAAAAATGGTACTATACCGCCCTGCTGGACTTCAAAACCCAGTTCTCCAACGGTTACCAGTATACGGACTCCGGCCGGATATTTAATTCCGCGCTGCTGTCCCCGGCTTACCTGCTGCTCAGCCTGGGCATGGACTACAAGGCCACGGACTATTTTGATCTTTATCTGTCCCCCATCACGTCCCGGTGGACCATCGTCAGCAACGACGAGCTGGCCGCCAAGGGCAATTTCGGGCTGGACCCGGGAGATCATGTCCGCAACGAGATCGGCGCCTTCGTCTCGGCCAATTTCGCCAAGGACCTCAGTCCCTCGATCAACTTCAAGAGCCGGCTGGACCTGTTTTCCAATTACCAGCACAATCCCCAGAATGTGGACGTGAACTTCACCAACCTGCTCACCATGAAGATCACGAAAGACCTGGCCACAACCCTGTCGGTGGACATGATCTATGACGATGATGTGAAGTTCCCCACCGAAGACGGCAGCCGGGAGGTGGCCCACCTGCAGCTGAAGGAGATTCTCGGGCTGGGCTTTTCCTATAAGTTCTGAGCCGGGGCTATTTCTTTTCCGGCAGTTTGGCGGGGCGGATTTCCACCTTGCTGGGCAGCGCCCTGCGGTTCATCTGCAACAGGTCGTAGACCAGCTGGCCTATGTCCTCGGGCTGGATCTTCCAGGCATCCTCCGGGGAGGGCTCGTGGTCGTTGAAATGGCTGGTCACCGAGCCCGGCATGATGGTCGTTACCTTGATGTCTTCCGCCCGGAGGTCGAGCATGAGGGCCTGCGTGAAGCCCACCACACCGAACTTGCTGGCGTTGTAGGCCGTGCCCCCGGCGAAGAAGTTGACGCCGGCCAGGCTGGCTATGGTGATGATATAGCCTTTGGCGGCCCTGAGCGGCTCCAGCGCCGCCTTCACGCTGTGGAAGACCCCCGTGAGGTTGGTGTCGATCATTTCCCCCCATTGCTCCGGGGTCAGCTCCCCGATCGGGGCGAAGCGGCCGACGCCGGCGTTGGCCACCAGCACGTCCAGGCGCCCCCAGGTGTCCAGGATGGCCTGCACGGCCGCCGTCTCGTCCCCGAGCTTGCGCACGTCAGACTGCAGCGCGAGGACATCACCCCCGTCTGCCCTGTCCCCGAAGGCGGCCCTGGAGGCTTCCAGGCTGCGGCTGCTGATGGCGACCCGGTAGCCTTTGTCCAGCAGGTAGGCTGCTATCCCCCGGCCGATGCCTTTGCTTCCTCCCGTAATGTACACTACTTTCTTGCTGTCCATAGATTGATCCTAAATACGTATATACGTTAAAGTTAATAGTTCCGTTTGCCGGGACACCGGCACCTGCGGGGCCTGCCCGGCTAAAAGCAGTATTTGTTCTCCTCGATGAGCTTTGCGGCCAGGCGGCGGCGGGCGGCGGTGGTGTTGAAAGGGGGCAGCTTGGTGAAGCGCCGGAGCCCGATCAGCAGCATGCGCTGCTCGTCCCCTTCGGCAAAGGCCGTGATGGCTTCCCGGCCATGGTGATGCAGGCGGTCCATGGCGTCTGCCAGGGCCACCCGCAGGATGTCGCCGGGTAGGCCGGCCTCCCCAGCCTCGCCGGCTCCCTTCAGGACCCGCAGCAGGGTACTTTCGACGACGAAGACCTCCCGCAGCATGTCCGCAAGGTTCATCACCGTCTCCTGGGCGCTCTCCAGCGCGGTCCCCAGGGTCTGCACCGCGGCGCCGGCCGTCATCAGCACGGCCTTTTTCATGGCGGCGACGGCCTGCCGCTCCACGGCGAAGCCGCCTTCCTCTCCGGGGCCCTGCTCGGGAATGCTCATGAGTTCTTTTTGCACTTCCCGCGCGGGACCCAGGAGGTCCAGCCGCCCCTTGAGCGCGCGCTTGATCATCATGTCTAGGGTCAGCAGGCGGTTGATCTCGTTGGTGCCTTCGAAGATGCGGTTGATGCGGGAATCGCGGTAGGCCCGGGAGATGGCATATTCGTCGATGAACCCGTTGCCCCCGTGGATCTGCACCCCCTCGTCGACCACATAGTCCAGGGCCTCGCTGCCCGCCACCTTCAGGATGGCGCATTCCACCGCGTATTCTTCGGCGGCCTGCATGGCCGCCTCGGCCGGAGACCGCCCTTCCTCCAGCAGGTGCTTCTCCAGTTCGTTGATCCACTGGGCGCTGCGGTACAGCGCCGACTCGCAGCTGTAGATGCGCAGGGCCTGCTCCGCCAGCTTGTAGCGGATGGCGCCAAAGCCCGCGATGGGCTGCCCGAACTGCTCCCTTTCTGTCGCATAGCGCACCGAGAGGGTGCAGGCTTTTTTCGCGGCGCCCAGGGCGGCGGCGCAAAGCTTGAGCCGGCCGATGTTCAGGATGTTGAAGGCGATTTTGTGGCCCTTGCCGATCTCACCGAGGACCTGGTCGGCGCCGATGCGGCAGTTGTCGAAGAAGATCTGCCGTGTGGAGGAGCCCTTGATGCCCATCTTGTGCTCTTCTTCCCCGAAGGTCATGCCCGGGGTGTCCCTTTCCACCAGGAAGGCCGTGAACTCAGTGCCGTCGATCTTGGCGAAGACCGTGAACAGGTCGGCAAAGCCCGAATTGGTGATCCAGCACTTCTGCCCGTTCAGCAGGTAATGGCTGCCGTCCTCCGAAAGCGTGGCGGTGGTGCGGACGCTGAGGGCGTCCGATCCGGCATTGGGTTCGGACAGCGCATAAGAGGCCTTGATCTCCCCGGTGGCGAGCCGCGGCAGGTACTTGTCTTTCTGCGCGTCGGTGCCGAAATACAGCACCGGCAGGGAGCCGATGCCGGTATGGGCGGCGATGGCGACGGAGAAAGAATAGCCGCCGCCCAGCGCTTCGGTGATCAGGG
>CBINPH010000195.1:0-6632 GCA_966252445.1 uncultured Chitinophagaceae bacterium
TTCAGCTGGAGTCCAGGAGCGGGCTGCGGAAAGCGTTCATGAAGTTGGGCATGCTGTGGTTTTAATAAAAGTTCCCTTTCGGGCATCATCCCCTAAGAATCCCGGATGACTTTTAGGTGAAAAGGGAGAAAGCGCGGAGCGTGCCGGATGTAGGCAAAAATCGGACAAGCCGGGTACAGATGCCGCCTGGGGCAAGCAGGCCCGCCCGCCTGCCTGCCCTGGCTATCCTGCCCGCCTGGATGCGGGAACGCAGGCGTCCGGGTGTCAGGGACCGGTGTATTCGGCCGCCGCGCTCTCGGCAAAGCCAATGCGGATGGCCTTGGCCTGGAGCCGCTGCCCCTTCGCCAGCGGCAGGGGGCCGCTGTACAGGCGCCAGTGGCCGGGGCTGTCTCCGGCCAGGCGGTACGCGATGGAGGCGCCCCGCGTAGCGCAGACCATCTCGAGGAGCGGCCTGCCCTGGTCTTCCCTGACCCGGAATTCCGGCGTGGCGGTAACGGGCTGACGGCCCCCTGGCCATTGCATGTTGATGAGCGCACTTTCCTGCATGAACCCCCTGTCCCCGGTCCGGACGATCCACCGGTCCAGGGCGGCAGCTAAGCGCTGCCTCAGGGTATCGTACCGGGGATCGGCGGCCAGGTTATGCAGCTCGAAGGGATCCCGGCGGGTGTCGTACAATTCTTCGGGTGCCTTGGGGGAGAACCAGCGTTTCAGGGGAGCGTTCAGGCTGTCGGCATCCCGCAGCCGCAGGATTTCCTGCATCATCGGCATATGCATCCGATAGGCGTTGTCGTGGTAATAGGGCACCCCCGGAACGTAGTTCCGTATATATTGATAACGGCCGTCGTGCACCGCACGGATCAAGTCATACTGCTCATCCATGCGGTCCCTCGCGGTGAACACATATGCCCTGGGGGCGGCGCGGCGCGGCCCCAGGAAGGCCTGCCCCTGCAGATGGGTGGGCAGGGGCAGGCCCGCCAGCGACAGCAGGGTGGGCGCCAGGTCCACCAGGCTGTGCAGGGCGCTGTCCCGTCCGCCGGCCTGTCGGCCATCGGGAAAACGCACGAGAAAGGGCACCCGCGTGCCCCGGTCAGAGGCCTCCCGCTTGTACCAGGCCAGGGGGCCGCCATGGTCGCTGAAAAAGAAGATGATGGTGCTGTCCAGGAGGCCGTCTGCGCGGAGCTGCTCCAGCAGCGTCCCCACCTGCCGGTCCATGACCATCACATTGTCGTACATGCGGGCGATGTTGCGCCGGATGACCGGGTCATGCTGCGGATAATAGGGCGGCACGGGAACGGCAACGGGATCCACGCGCAGGGGTTGCTGTTGCCGCGCCCACAGCCTGGATTCATGGGTGATCTCGATGTTGAAGACGGCAAAAAAAGGCTGGCCCGGACGACGGTGCCTCCAGTGGGCGTTCTTTCCGTTCTCATCCCAGGCCGTGACGGGGCACCGGAACTGGTAGTCTGTTTTTTTGTTGTTGCTGCAGAAATAGCCTGCCGCGCGCAGGTACTCGGTAAAGCATTTGACGGCAGGGGGCGGCACAGCCTCATAATTGGGAAGCCAGGGGATGTCCTGATGTACGGTCCCCGTCCGCATGTGCATGGCCCCGATCGCGGTGGGATACATGCCGGTGATGATGGAGGCGCGGCTGGGCCCGCAGACGCCATAGGTCGAGAACATCCGGGTGAAGGTGATGCCTTCCGAGGCCAGCTGGCTGAGGTAGGGCGTCTGCACGGTGGAGTCGCCGTAAGGTGGCAGGAAGGGGCTGAGGTCTTCGCAGGTAATCCACAGGATATTGGGCCTGGCAGGAAGAGACCTCATGGCCTGCTGGCCGGAGGCGGCCAGGCAGAGCAGCAGGCAGCAGCCTGCGGCGAGCATCCCCCGGCGGCGTTGCGTAAATGGGGCCTTGAGCGTATGCATGAGCCGGAATGGTTTTAGCGGTATCAATAGGTGTCCTGGTAAGGCTGGTGATGACGTTTGCCCACGGTCTTTTTCAGGGGGATCTCCATGCCCTGCGTCTGTTGCAGCCATGCCCAAAGATCCTGTTTCAGTTGCCGGGCCGTGTCGGCGTATCTCGGGTCACGGATGAGGTTGTTCATTTCGTAGGGATCCTGCTGAAGGTCGTACAATTCGTTGGTGTCCCAGACGCCCCAGTTATAAATGTACTTGTACCGGTCGGTGCGGACACCGAAGATCGTCGGCGTCATGGGGAAGGCCGCCTCCCAGTAGTATTCATAAAAAATCCGGTCCCTCCAGGCTACGGGCTGCTGCTCCAGCAGGGGAAGGAAGGAGCGTCCCTGCATCTGCGGGGGAGGCGGCACCCCCGCCAGGTCCAGAAAGGTTGGCGCGATATCTATGTTCTCCACCATGGCCCGGATCTTCGTGCCGGCTTTGATCAGGGGCGGGCACCAGGCCAGCAGGGGCACGCGGATGGAGGCTTCATACATGTCGCGTTTGTCGATGAGACCGTGCTCCCCAAGCTGAAAGCCGTTGTCGCCCATATATACCACGAGGGTATGCTCGGCGAGATGGTGGTCGCGCAGCCATTGCATGAGGCGTCCGACGCTTTCATCGACGCTGAGCAGGGTTTCGCAATACTGGCGATAGAAGGCTTCAAAATCCATTTGCCCGTCATAGGGATGGTCTACGCCGTGCCAGCTGTAGCGCTGATGCCGCACCCACAAGGGGATGTCCCGCAGGTTGACCGGTGTCTGCGCCGGGGTAGGTACGCCGTAGTGACGGCTGGAGTCGGTCGCCGTCAGGTACATGGAAGGCGGACAGATGATTGACAGGCTCCGGTAACGGTTCCGGTACTGCGCTTCGGGAACAAACATCGCATGGACAGCCTTGTGGGACAGGTAGAGGAAGAAAGGGCGATTCTTGGGAATGGTGTCCAGCCAGTGCAGGGCATGATCGGTCAGGAGTTCGGTGATATATCCCTTTTGCCGGACTACTTTGCCGTTGATGTTCAGTGTAGGGTTTTCATAGACACCCTGCCCGCGGAAGCTGATCCACTCATGAAAACCGGGCATGGGCGACCCGTCCGTGTTGCCCATATGCCACTTGCCCATGAAGGCCGTCTGGTACCCGGCCTGCTGCAGGTATTCGGGAAAAAAGACAAGCCCCTTCGGCAGCGGCGACTGGTTGTCCACCACCTGATGGGTATGGGCATACTGTCCGGTGAGGATGGAAGCCCGGCTGGGGGAACACAGGGAGGTCGTCACGAAGGCATTCTGCAGATGAGCCCCTTCCCGCGCCAGCTGGTCCAGGTGCGGGGTCTCCAGGCCCGGCACCTGGTGCATAAAACCCATGAAATCGTAGCGGTGATCGTCGCTGAGGATGTAGATGATGTTGTAAGGAATGGTGTCACGCCCTTGAGCCCGCGCTTCCCCGGCCGGCGGCAGGAGCAGCGCGGCGAAGAGCCAGGAAAGCCAAGGGGCCCGGCGGCGTCTCGGCCGCGTACCGGGCAACGGTTCCTTCCAAGCACCATTTTCCATATATTTGTTTCGTTTTAAAGATGAAAAGTCTTTAAGATGGTAAGGCAGCGTATTGGCGCGTATCCCCATACTGACCCAACACTACCCTACCGAGTGCGCCGGTGATCCTTCGGATCGCCGGTTTCGTTATGGCCTCTCCCCCATGGGCAGGAGCTGCAGGGTGTCGCTGGTCAGCTGGTAACGGATATTGCAGGTATAGGCAATGGTATTCATGACAACCTCCAGGGGCTGAAAATCGAACTCGCCCGAGAGGCTCCAGCGAACGTCTTTCACCTGTTCGTAGTCCACCCGCAAATGGTAGTACCGGGACAGTTTCTGGGCAATCTCCCTGACTCCGGCGTCGCGGAAATAAAGCACGTCCTGCCGGTAGTCAAAGGTCCGTGGTGCGGAGGCGGCTACCCGCATCTCGTGCGTACGCTTGTCGTATACCATTTCTTCTCCCTGGTTCAGGTAGAGATGATCTCCCCCGCCAGGGCCGCTGATGTCCCGGATGAGCACCTTCCCGTAAGACAGGGACACGTTGATCTGTTTGCCTTCCTCGTAGGAAACGATCCGGAAGGCCGTGCCCAGGGCCGTGGTGCTGACGCTGCCGCTCAGCACCGTAAATGGCCGCCGCGCGTCGCCGGAGACATCGAAAAAAGCCTGTCCGCTCAGCCGGAGTGTCCTTTGGCTGTGCCCGTAACCCGGGGATATGCGAAGGGTGGACTGCGGAGACAGGTACACGAACGAACTGTCGGGCAACAGGATGCTTCGCTGCTCGCCGGGCCCGGTGACATAGACCTTGGCGTCTTCGGCAGAGCCCCTGCCCTTCCACCAGAGTAAGCCCCCGCCCAGCAACAGGGCCAGGGCCACCGCTGCTGCGGCCGGCAACCATGCCCGCCGTGGGGGCCGGCGCACAGCGCCAGGCTCCAGGGGTATCCGGCGCTTCAGGCGCTCCCAGGCCACCTGGCTGATCTCTTCCCGCAACGTGTCGCCGGGAGCCGGGTCGGGCCAGTGCCCGTCACGAAACCAGGCTTGCACGGCCTCGGCCTCCTCCGGGTTGCATTCGTCCCGGCTGAACTTGAGCAACAACTCACGCGTAATCCTCATGACCTATACAAACGGGGGAAATGCCCGCTCCCCCTAATAGTTCTTTTCGGGGGCCATTACCCTAAAACAAATCCAGAAAACCGGTCAGACAGGCCGTCCACAGCAGGAGGTATCCGGACAGGGAATGAAGGGCCTTGGATATATGATATTCTACCGTCTTGATGGAGATACCCAGGCGCAGGGCGATCTCAGGGTAAGTCAGGCCGCTTTCGCGGCTGAGCAGGAATATGCGCCTGGTCTTCTCGGGCAGGGCCTGGATCCGCCGCTCCAGCTGCCCGGAGAGGTCCTTGGATTCCAGCAGCAGGTCCGGCATGTCGGCGCCGGCGTGCTGCAGGTGCCGCCGCAAGGCCTCCTGCCGCATACGGCTGCGCTGCCGCTCCTGCCTGATCAGGAACTTATAGGCCTGGTTCTTGGCGGCCCTGACGAGGTAATGCTCCAGCAGTGCGGTATCTATCCGCTCCCGGTGCTGCCATACCGAGGCAAAGATATCGATGAGCATGTCCTCACTCTCCTCGTGGGAACGGCTGTAAAAATAGCAGATATCGTACACTTTGGACCAATACCGCTCATAGACCTCCCTGAAAGCGGCCTCCTCTCCTTGCAACCAACGTTCTTTCCAGGATGTGCTGGTAAAATTACCGTCCATAAGCATATCCCCCATAGAATCAGGCAGGCCACCGTACGCAGTGGGCGCCATACCGGTCCCTACAGCCGGATGGTTTCCGGCAGGTATTTGGCAATCAGGTCCTCATAGTAGGGCTTCAGCTCCGACAGCACCGGAGGCACCGGGCTCTTGGAATACAGGTCATAGGGGTTGAACTTCCGCACCCATTCGAACATTTCCCGGTCGTGGTCATCGAGGAGATGATCGTAGGCATTCTCGCGATGCTGGGCGTAAAAGGAATGGTAGCGGATCATGTATAGGGCCGGCTCGGGCAGATAATCCTTCATGATGTGGTACATGTATTCATCATGGCCCCAGGACATGGTGACGTTCGACAACCCGCAGTGCGGCTCATATATGCCATACAGGGTGTTGTAGCGTTCGTCCTGGGCATCCGGGTTGTCCGCAAAGAATTCGGGATAGACGATCTTGTCGGAATGCCGGCAGCCGACCGGAAAGGTATCCCCCACCACGGCCCACTGCGGTTCTCCGAACAGGCAGAGCACCTTGCCCATGTCGTGAATGAATCCGGTCAGCACGAACCAGTCGGGGTGCCCGTCAGCACGGATGGCTTCCGCGGTCTGCAGCAGGTGCTGCAACTGGTCCAGGTCTATATCAGGGTCTGAGTCATCCACCAGGGTATTCAGGAATTCCATGGCGTCCCAGACACGGAGCTGCTTGCGGTTGAAGCGAAGAAAATCCGCCTTTTTCTCCTGGACGAAATCGTAGGTCTGGAAACGGTGGTTCAGCCGGTAGAATTCCCGGACTGTATCCCGGGCCGGCTTGTCATAGTTGCGGAATTCCTCTTTGGCTTTCGCCGGCGCACCGGCTTCAGGGTACCGGACCAGCACATCGTCTTCCCAGGCCTCTATGCTGGGCAAGGGATTTAACTCCTCCGGGGTCCATGCGGGATTCGTTTTCATATACAGGGATTTTATGGATCAAATATATTAAAAAATCGACTAATGATCAAGAAAGCTTGCTACCAGAAAACGGTATACAGGGTCGCCAGAATGCCGATGATGACCAGGGACCCGGCGATAAACGCAGGAGAGCAGCGGAACTGCCTGGTGTCGACCTGGATGAGCGCCGGCTGAACCCGGTTTTTGGGGTCCCGTAGCGTGATGAACACCATCAGCACCACCAGGATGACGAACACGATGGACATGCGGTCCAGGAAGGCGTAATCGGGGAAGGCGCCGTGGGTCCATACGGGCAGGAACTTCAGCACCGTGGACAGGGGGATGGTGAGAATGACCGCTGTCAGGGCCGCTGCCGTCGTGGTGCGTTTCCAGAACATCCCCAGCAGGAAGACGGCCAGCACGCCTGGGGAAATGAATCCTTCGTATTCCTGGATGAACTGGTAGGCCTGGTCCAGGACC
>CBINPH010000196.1:0-6631 GCA_966252445.1 uncultured Chitinophagaceae bacterium
CCCAGGTGGTGCAGGCGGTGGAGCAGGGTTGTACCCTGGGTGAGATCGCCGGCGCGCTCCGGGGCGTATGGGGAGAATACCGTTGAGCCAGGACACCCCGGTCAGGGTAGACGGCCGTTCTTCCGGAAATAATCCATCAGCAAGGCGACGACCTCACTATAACTCTTGATGCCTTTGGGCTGTTCGTTCATCTTCAGGTATTCATCATAGAAGGAATTGGACCAGCGCCGGAAAGGGGTCCGGAAACGTTCAAAGAAGGCCCGCTCCGCCTCATAATCCAGGCGTACCCCCGGCGTGGTCAACTGCAGCCAGAGGCTGTCGGCTGCCGGCCCGTCGCGCATGGCCAGCGCATTCATGGCATACAGGAACATCTCATAATTAGCCGAATAACGGAAATGCGGATCAGTTGAAGAGGCGGCTACCATATAGCCGACGAAATTGGCATCGTCCTCCGCAGCAAAGCCCAGCTGGTGAGCCACCTCGTGGCAGGTCGTGAAAGGCAGGCCCAGAGGCGGCACCGTGGTATTGACCTGTGCCTCACCAGTAAAGGGATTGAAATATCCCGTGACGGAGGCATAGTTCATCAGGTAACTGAACATGGAAGGCTTGATGCTGGGGGCGGTGTAGCTGCGCAGGGCCTGAGGCAGGGTTTTCGCCGCATACGCCCGGGGTACCTGTGCCCGAATCTGCGCGAAGGTCAGGAATTGGGTTACCGGCAGAGAGTCACTGTGTGCCAAGTCAAAATGGAGTGCGTTTACCTTTTTACTTAAGGTGTCACAGAGTTGCAGCAGCTCCGCCCTGCTGAATCCTGTGCGGCGGATGCCAAAAGGCGCAGAGAGCCGTTCGTAGCGGTAGTTGATGCCCCAGGACAGCAGGAAAATGGTGTATGTGCAGCACAGGATCAGCAGCAGCCGCAGCAGCGGCGCGACGCGGCCTCGCCCATGGAGCAGCTCCCTGGCGAAGCGCAGCGCGCCAAGCAGGAGCCAGACGCCTGCCGCGGTATACAGGATATCGCCCAGGCTGAAGGGGCACCAGCCGGTAACCAGGCGGAGCGTATGGGCCCATGCCGGATAAAAGCGGTGCAGGTAAAAATGGCGGAACCCTTCGAGGCTTCCTATAACCCATCGGAATAAGAGAATGCACAAGCCCACTCCGGCGATGTATAGTATCTTCGTTCGTGCTGGACGTCTCAAAAGAGGAAATTAAAAAGGAAAATTACAGGATGCCGTTGAAAGAAGCGTTAAAAAAAAATATAGCGGCCCTGCTGAGGAAGGCAGATGGAAGGCCCCCCGAGCTGCTGGGCGCTGAGCCCCTCCATGGCGGTGACATCAGCCGGAGCTTCCGCCTCCATACTTCACAGGGTGATTACTTCCTGAAAGTCAACGACTTTAGCCCGTTACTGCATGATGTATTTGAAAAGGAATACCGGGGCCTTCAGCGCCTGATCGCTACGGGCGCGGTGGCCGTACCCCGGCCCTTGGGTTATGGGCAGGGAGGGGATGAATCTTTTCTGCTGCTGGAATACGTGGAGCGGCAGCCCGTGGGCCAGGGATTCTGGCAGGCGTTTGCGGCTGCCCTGGCCGCCCTGCACCGCAACAGCCACGACCGCTTCGGGCTGGATGAGGACAATTATGTGGGAAGCCTGCCCCAGCAGAATGGCTGGATGATGACCTGGCCGGATTTTTATGCGCGCCGTCGCCTGGAGCCTTTGCTGAGGGATTGCGTGGATGCAGGCATGCTGGAACCTTTGGTGGCCCGGTCGGCGGAACGCCTGTACCGCCAGCTGCCGGAGATCTTCCCGCCCGAGCCGCCGGCATTGCTGCACGGGGACCTTTGGGGAGGCAACTTCATGTCCGGCCACGGAGGCGTACCCTACCTGTTCGATCCCGCCGTGTATTACGGTCACCGGGAGATGGACCTGGCCATGAGCCGATTATTCGGAGGCTTCGACAGGCAGTTTTACTGGCATTACGACGAGGTGTTTCCGCTGTCCCCCGGCAGCGGGGAACGCATACGGCTCTGCCAGTTGTATCCCCTGCTGGTCCATGCACGCCTCTTCGGGGGAGGATATATCCAGCAGGTCCGCAGCCTGCTCAAGGAGTACTGAAGCGCCCCAACTCGGGTTCGGCATTCAGGAATTCATGCATGCGGTCGAGCTCCTTGGCGATCACCGGCAACATGACCTGCAATTCGCCTTCCACTTTTTCCAGTTGGGAGAGGGCCTCCGCGGTATGGTTTTGCTGGAGCTGTTCATAGACCTGCTGCATCTGGCGTCCAATCCCGGTCAGGCCTACCATGAAGAAATTGGGCTTCAGCTTGTGCACCAGGGCTTCCATGGTCTTCCAGTTGCGGGCGGCCGATGCCTTGCGCAGCTCCTCCCATTCCTCCTGCATGGCCTCCATGAAGAGCTGGAACAGGTTCACGGCGTAGGAGCAGTTGCCGGCATACAGCTTGTCCAGGTAGGTGATGTCGAGCCGCTCATCGAAGGGAAATCCCGCCGGGACGCTGTCATTGTACTCGTCCTGCTCTTCGTCCTCCGAGAGGTACTTGCGCAGAACATTGATCAGCTGCTCCGGGGTATAGGGCTTGGGCAAAAGCTCGTTGATGCCTGCATCCAGCGCTTCCTCCAGGGTGGCCTGCACGGCCAGAGCGGACAGCATCACCATGGGCGTGGCCGCATTGGGGTTCCGCTCGTCGCGGATCTGCCGGGCCAGGGCGGTGCCGCTCATGCCCGGGAGCTTCATATCCAGCAGCACCAGGTCGTAGTACCTGGACATGGATTTCTGCAAGGCTTGGCGTCCCGTGCCTACAGCATCGAAGGCTATGCCGTGCTTCACGAGCAGGCTGGACAGGTATTTCAGGTTCATGGCGTTGTCCTCCACCACCAGCACCCGCACATCGCTGGAGAGGTTCAGGCTGGCCGTGCCCTTGGCCGGATGCCCTTCCCGGCGAAGCTCCAGGGGTTTGCGGGTATTGAAGTAAGGCAACGAAAAGGTAAAGGTGGTTCCTTTGTGGAGGACGCTTTTGGCACTGATCTCCCCGCCCTGCATTTCCACAAGGCGTTTGCAGATGGCCAGCCCCAGGCCGCTTCCGCCATAGCGCAGATGGATGTTGTCGTCCGCCTGCACAAATTCGCTAAAGATCTCCTGCAGGCGGTGGCTGGGTATGCCTATGCCCATATCCTGAATGGAAAATTCGATCCAGGTGGTCCGCTCCAGGGTATTGGCGATTTGTACCCGAAGGTTGATCTCTCCCTTGGGTGTGAATTTCTCGGCGTTGCCGAGGATATTGATCAGCACCTGGTTCAGCAGGATATCGTCGCCCACCAGGACGGTATTGATGTTGGGGTCCAGGTCCAGCGTCAGCCGCACATCCTTTTCTTTAAGCTTGAACCGGAAGGTGTCGACCAGGGAATGCACCAGGCGCGGGAGGTTGAACTCCCGGCGTTGCACCTCCTGCTTCCCGGCCTCGATCTTGGCGAGGTCCAGCACATCGTTGATCAGCCCCAGGAGGATAGAGGACGCATTCTTCAGCACCTGGGTATATTCCTGCTGTTCCGGATTCATCGGGGTGTCTTCCAGCAAATACGTCATGCCGATGATGGCGTTCAGCGGGGTACGGATCTCGTGGCTCATGTTGGCCAGGAACTGCTGCTGGGCCTGCTGGGCCTTTTCAGCCAGCTTGCGGGCATACCCCAGCTCCTGGGCGGCCACCTTGTGTTCGGTGATGTCGGTCAGCAGGATCATGATTTCCGCCGGATTGCCGGTCTCGTCCTGGACGGCCGAGGCGTTGCAACGGAACCATTTTTTGTTGCGGTCTTTCCGGATGAAAGGCAGGTCGGCATTGATGGGCAGCATCTGCAGCAGGGACCTCGCTTTACCCTTGCTGTCGGTCCCCCGCTCGGCGGGCAAGGCAAAAAAGTCCAGGAAAGACCGGCCCTGCAGTTCTTTTCTGCTATATCCCGTGAGCCGCGCAAAGGCGTCGGAGAGCAGGGTGATGGCACCGTCTGGGGAGGTCCGGCAAAAAGGCACCTCCATGGAATTCAGCAGCCGGATGAACTGTTCCCCGCTCTGCAGCAAGGCCTTGCGGTGGGAGCTGACACGCTTGGATACGTCCGTGAGCTGCCAGAGGGAACCGTAAAAATGTCCGTGGTGGTTGACGGGAATATAATCCAGGGATACGATGCCCCCCGTTTTTAGCGTGAACTCATCGCCGATGTAGATCTTGCGTTCTGTCTGCAGTTCCTTGATCCGGTTGGCCAGGGCTACAGGATGCAGGGCAAAGCCCGCCAGGAAAGACAGGAAATGCTCAATATGTTTGCCCAGCAGCACCTTCAGTTCCCTGCCCATTTCGAGGCGGAAGAGCAGTTCCTCGTTGATCCAGGTGATTACTCCGTTTTCGTCGCTGATGACAATGCCGGTATTCAGGTTCTTCAGATAATCATAAAGACTGAGTTCCAGTAAGGGGTTGCCAACTTGTTCTCCCGTATCGGGGGCTTTCTTCTTGGACACCTGCGCTCGGGCGGGTGCTATGGATTTCTGCCGGATAGGAGAGGACGATGGTGGGGAAATGGATCGGGCATTTTTTTTGGGGTGCTTGAATGGATCATTGGGTCGGGTAGACATAACGAGTTCATAGGTTTCAGTAAACAGGATATATGGCAGTTACATATTATAAATTTCATAGGATCTATTTCCCGTGAGGGTTTGGGGCCATCAGTTCCTAGGAAATTTCGGTTTCACATGGCTCACTGCATAATACGGGATATTGTGCTCATATTCTGTGATTTAGGAGACCAGGGTCATGACGATCCATGTGGTTCTTTGCTCGGTAGGTGCCTGGGTTTTCGTCACGGGGGAGATGACTATGCGGTACCAGCTCGTTGCCTCATGTTCCACCGTTTCGCGGGTTTGCCGCTCAACGGTCTACATCCCTGTATTTTCCAGGGCCTTGTCTTGCGTAGAGGTCCGGGCAGTACGGCCCCGAAATCAAGACATAAAAGTAGGTATTTATTTTGAAATGCGCGGCCCTGTCTACAGGATTTTCAGGCCCATATGCTGCAGATTGGGTAAATTAGCTTACCTTTGCGGGCTTCCAGCGGAGCCAGGGAGATTCTTGCAGCGCCATGAAAACGAGCCGTCAACACGACATAGCATTTGTAGGGCTGAAAAACGGACCCCATGAATTCCATTTCGACATTGACGACGACTTTTTCAAGACCTATGCGTCGCCGGATTTTCAGGACAGCCGGCTGCATGTACGCCTGACCCTGGACAAGGAGAACGGATTCTTTTTATTGACTTTTGAGATCACGGGGGCGGTTACCGTCCACTGCGACCGCTGCGGGGACCCTTTTGTGATGGATATCTGGGATGAGTTCCGCCTGGTGGTCAAACTGGTGGAAGACCCGGAGGCGGTAGGCAGAGACAAGCATGGTGATGATGATCCCGATGTCGTGTATCTGTCCCGGCATGAATCGCTGCTGAAGACCGCCGACTGGATATACGAGTTCGCCCTGCTGAGCATTCCCATGCAGCGTGTGCACGGCACCGATGCCCAGGGAAAGAGCCAGTGCAACCCTGCCGCCCTGCAACGGCTGGCCGGCATGCAGGGCGAAGAAGGAGAGCAGGCGAATCCCATTTGGAAGGACCTGGAAAAATTTAAAGACCTTTAAACATTACGCACCAATAAAATACGCAGATCATGCCCAATCCGAAAAGAAGACACTCGCAGCAGCGCTCCGCCAAGAGAAGGACGCATTACAAGGCGGAGGGAGTAACCCTCAGCACCGATGCGACGACGGGAGAGGCCCATGTCCGCCACCGTGCCCATTGGGTTGAGAAGAAATTGTATTACAAGGGAAAAGTGGTTCTCGAAAAGCAAGCTGGAGAATAATTTTGCTTAACTTTACCGGCTGGATAACAAAGTCACTGACCGGATGAAAATTGGCCTTGATATGATGGGAGGCGACCATGCCCCCCTGGAAGCCGTAAAGGGAGTTGAGTTATTTTTTGACAGTGTTTCCGAAGACGTCCATCTCGTCCTTATAGGCCAGGAGGAGTTGCTGGCTCCCCTGCTGGCCACCCACCGCATTCCGGCCGATAGGTATACCCTGGTGCATGCCCCCGAGGTCATCGGCATGCACGAACACCCTACCAAAGCGCTGAAGAGCAAACCCCTGTCCTCGATCAACCTGGGTTTTCAGTTGCTGAGCGATGAAAGCATACAGGCCTTCATCAGCGCCGGCAATACAGGCGCCATGATGGTCGGCGTGCATTATTCCATCAAATCCATAGAAGGCATACTCCGGCCGACGATATCCACCATCGTTCCCCGGGAGAACGGGATACCCGGACTCCTGCTCGACGTAGGCATCAATGCAGACTGCAAGCCGGAGAACCTGGTGCAGTTCGCCGAGCTCGGCACCCTGTATGCCCGCCATATCCTGAAGATAGAAGAGCCCAAGACGGGGCTGCTCAACATCGGGGAGGAGGAAGGCAAGGGCAATATCCTCTGCCAGGCGACTTACCCCCTGCTCAAGGAAAACACCAAGATCAACTTCATTGGCAACATCGCAGGCCGCGATATCTTTGACGGCGTGGCCCTCGGCGATGCGGCGCAAGACCTCCGC
>CBINPH010000197.1:0-6624 GCA_966252445.1 uncultured Chitinophagaceae bacterium
CGGCGCGGACGGGTGTCCGCTGAGCTGGCCGCGCCTCCCGCGGTTGTTTTCCCTATTGTAAGGAAAATGCGTATTTTTGAACAGTATTTTCATCCGGGCTCTGCCCGTGGAGCGAGAGGCGCATGAACCAAGCGGAAAAACAGAAGAACATGAAGGCCCTGGGCTATTCCCTGCTGGTGTATGCCGGGGTGATCGCCGTATGCCTGCTGGTCGGCTTTTCCCTGCCTCCGCCCCTGCCGAACCAGGACATGGGCATGGAGATCAACCTGGGTACCTCTGCGGAGGGCATGGGCGAAGAACAGCCCCTGAGCCCCAACCCTACGGCCCTGGAAAACAACAGGCCCCAGGAATCGCAGGCCAGCCCGGCCAGCGACCTGACCGGCAGCCGCACGGAGGAGATCGCCACCCAAGACGACGAAGAGGCCCCCGTGATCAAGAAACTCAGCGAGGAAAAAAAGAAAGAGACTTTTTCAAAGACCCTGGAGGAAAACACCCGCAAGACCACGCGCAAGCCGCGCCCTGACGCCCCGGTGGAGCCCAAGCCCGCCCCACCCAAGCCCAAGGCCATCTACAGCGGCGGCAGCGCCAACAGCGCTTCCAGTGGCAACAACGCCGGCGCCAGCAACCAGTCGGGCAACGAAGGGCTTACCGGTAGGCCCGGGGACCAGGGCGCCGTCAACGGCAATCCCACGGCCACCAACCACAACGGCACGTATTCCGGGCTGGGCGGGAACAGCCTGAGTTACCGCCTCACGGGGCGCCGCATCGTCCAATATCCTTCCCGGGAAGGAGAGTTCAATGAGCCGGGCAAGGTGACCCTGCGCATCAAGGTGGACCAGGATGGCAACATCGTCGGGTACAGCGTCATCAGCGCCGACAACCCCACCATCAGCCGGCTGGCAGAGCGGAAGATCAAGCAGGTCAAGTTCAACGCCAGCAGCAATGCGCCGGCCATCCAGTTCGGCGAGATCGTCTTCGTTTTCAAGATCCAGCAGTAGCGCCGCGTGCCCGGGCAGCGTACGCCACAAGGCCAGCACCATGAACGCCATCAGCACAGCCTTACGTCCAGGTCGCCCCGCCGTCTCAAAGGGAAGCGGATCATGAAGCGGGCCCTGGTACTCAGCGGCGGCGGTGCGAAAGGCGCTTTCCAATACGGGGCCCTTCGGTATATCCTTCAGCACCAGGCTGCCGGCACGGATCCTGCAGCCTATTTCCAGATTATTTCAGGGGTATCGGTAGGGGCGCTCAACGGCGCCATGCTGGCCCAGAACCGGGCCAGGGAGCTGGACGACCTCTGGAGCAGCGTGACGGCCAAAAGCATCTACACGGGTCGCATGGGCCTGGCCAGCATCCTCTGGCGCCTGCTCATCCACAGCATGGGCATTCTGAGCAATAAGCCCCTCACGGAGCTGATCCGGCAGTATATATCTCTGGCGTCCATCGATCCCCGCTGTGATTTCCGTTTCGGCACCGTGTCCGTGGAATCGGGCCTGTATTACTCCTTTCATGCGACGGAATTCGATGATGAAGAGGCCTTCCGCAACGGGATCCTGGCCTCGACGGCCATGCCGGTGATCTGGCCCCCGGTGACCTCCATCACCACCAAAGCCGGGCAGACCTACCGGCAGCTGATCGACGGCGGCATACGCAACCTCAGCCCCCTGGGCGATGTCATCGATGACGACCCCGACGAGGTGGTGGTGATCAACTGCAACGCGGAGGAATTCAGGCCTTATCCCGATCCTGCGCGGAACATGCTGAAGATCGCCCAGCGCGCCCTGACGGAAATCACCCTCAACGAGATCTTTCGCCAGGACCTCCGGCAGTTCCTGCACATCAACGCTATCGTGCGCCAGCTGCCGGCCGGCGTCACGGTCAAACGGCCCGATGGCTCGCCCTACAAGAAATACCGCTGCATCCTTATCGAGCCTGACGGAGACCTGGGCGATGCGCTGGATTTTTCCCGGGAGCGCATAGACCGGTATATCCAGGAAGGCTTCGACGCGGCCCGCAGGGCCTATGGGAACCCCGCCGGCCCTCTCCCGCGGCAGGGACCCATGGGATGATCCGGGTGCCGCTCATTTTCTGCGCCCCGCCCCGTACATTTGTGCCGCATTCCGGATGGCTGAGCTGCCTACATACGAAGAAACCCTGGACTACCTCTACGGGCGCCTGCCGCTGTTCAGCCGCATAGGGGCTGCCGCCCTGCGTGGGGGGCTGGACAACATCCGGGCCCTCTGCCGGGCCATGGGAGAACCCCAGCAACGCTTTCCAACCGTTCATGTGGCGGGCACCAACGGCAAAGGTTCGGTGAGCCATATGCTGGCGGCCGTGCTGCAGGCCGCCGGCTACCGCACCGGTCTCTATACCTCGCCTCATCTCCTGGATTTCAGGGAAAGGATACGCCTGCAGGGCCACATGATCCCCCGGGAGGCGGTGGTGTCTTTCGTGGCCCGGCACCGCCGCCTGGTGGAGTCCCTGGATCCTTCTTTCTTCGAGATCAGCGTGGCCATGGCCTTTTCCTGGTTCGCGCAGCAGCAGGCCGATGTGGCCGTCATTGAGGTGGGCCTGGGCGGGCGCCTGGACAGCACCAACATCATCGTTCCGGCACTTTCGGTCATCACCAACATCAGCATGGACCACCAGGCCCTGCTGGGCCAGACCCTGGCCGCTATTGCCGGCGAAAAAGCGGGTATCATCAAGCCCGCTGTTCCCATCGTCGTCGGGGAGACCCTGCCGGAGACAGCGCCAGTGTTCCGGAAGCAGGCCGCCGCGCTGGGCGCCCCCCTGGGATTTGCAGACCAGGAAAGGGAATTGCTGGACCAGAAGCCCGCCGCCGGGGGACAGGCCATCACCCTGCGGCACGGGCAGGAGGTCTGTACCTACCAGCTCGACCTGGGCGGACGTTACCAGGCCAGGAACCTGCTGACCCTGCTGTCTGCCGTCGACCGGCTCCGGGCGGCGGGATGGCACATACCGGAGGAAGCCCTGCGGAAAGGCCTCGCGGCGGTACGCCACCTGACGGGACTGGGGGGACGCTGGCAGGTGATCGCGGAGCATCCTTACACGGTGGCCGATGTGGCCCACAACCCCGCCGGCATCGCCGAGGTATTGCAGCAGGCCAAGGCCATGGCGGCCACACAGCTGCATCTGGTTACCGGCTTCGTGCGCGACAAGGATGTCCAGACCATTTTGTCCCTGATGCCGCCAGAGGCCAGGTATTATTTCTGCGCGGCGGCCGTGCCCCGCGCTTTGCCATCCGCGGAGCTGCAGGACCTGGCGGCCGGCCATGGTTTGCAGGGAGCGGCGTATGGATCCGTGGCCGAAGCCCTGGAGGCCGCCCGAAAGGCGGCGGGCCCGGACGATATGATCCTGATCTGCGGCAGCGTGTTCATCGTGTCGGAGGTGCTCTGAATGCCCTGCTGCGGGCTTTTGCTCCGGAGTGTGTACGAATGCTGTATATTTAAGGGCTGTCCTCAGCCGAACACAAGCATCCGCCACATCCCTGCTTATGCTGTCTGCCGCAAAACCTCTGCTGCTGATCCTGGCCGCCCTCGCCCCTTCCCTAGGGCTGCGGGCCCAGGCCCCCGTGCTGCGCAGCCAGGGGACACAACTCCTGGTGAACGGCCACCCTGCCTTCCTGGTGATGGCCTCTTATTTCGATGCGCTGAACGCCTGCTGCCTGAAGGCGGACCTGGACTTCCTCGCCCGTCATGGCATCCGGGGCATCCGCATCATGCCCAACTGGTTCGATGGCGGAGAGCCCCCGACCCCTTCGCCCCGCACCCTGTTCGATGCCCGCGGGCAGCTGCAACGCCCCGCCCTGCGGCGCCTAAAGCAGGTGCTGCGCCAGGCGGCGGCCCGGGGCATGATCGTGGACGTGACCTTCACCCGGGAAACGGTGCCGGGGCTGCAAATGGCCGATTATGAGCGCGCCATCCTGGCGGCCGTTTCGGCGCTGCGCCGTTATCCCTTCGTGTTTTACGACCTGCAGAATGAAGGCAACGGCGGAAATCGACGGATACCCGACAGCAGCGTGAACAAGCTGCGGGCAGCGATACACCGCCGCTTCCCGGGCGTGCTGGTCTCGGCGTCCCAGGCCTTTGAGATCGGCCCGGAAGACTATGCGGCCTTCGTCGACCGCTGCGGCCTGGACCTCATGAACTACCATTCGCCACGCGGGGGAAGCTGGTGGCGCCGCACGGGAAAGGTGACCCAGATCCTGCGCCGCGCCGGCAAGCCGGTTTACCTGGGAGAACCGGGGCGCTGGACACCCGGCGGCCACCTGAAGGCCGGGAACCTGCTCGACGCGGTCACGGCAGCGAAGGCCGCCGGGGCTGCGGCCTGGACCTTTCACAACGAAGCTTGCTTTGACCTGCGGGACGCGCCCCTGGCGGCGCGGCTGGACAGCGCGGTGGAGCGGGTGTTCCTGGACAGCCTGCCGGGACGGCTGGCCCATACCCCCTGGGGGCCCTGAACCTTTATCCTGCCGGGGCCGACAGGCTCATCCAGCCCAGGCGCCGGAATGCGTAGAACAGGCAGGTGGCGTGAAGGCTCTGCATAAAGCCCTGTTCCTCCAGGAGACGAACCGCCTCCCCGGGGCTGAGCAGCACCACGTTGATCTCCTCGTTGGCATCCAGCGATTGTTCCTGGATGCGTTTCCCCCCGGTCGCCAGGAACATATGGGTGAGGTTGCTGTTGGTCGACGGATTCGGCGAAATGACCCCCAGCGACTCCACCTTATCGAAAGCATATCCGGTCTCTTCCAACAGCTCGCGGCGCATGGCCGTTTCGGGGTCGGCATCGGTGGGGTCCATGCAGCCGCCGGGGATTTCGAGCAGGGTCTTCCCCAGGGCATGGCGGTATTGCCGGATCGCCAGCAGCTGCCCTTCGGCCGTCAGGGCCACGGCGTTGACCCAGTCGGGGTACTCCAGCACATAATACGGATCCACGATGACGCCTCCCGGCGTCTGGCAGCGATCCCGGCGGGCCGTAAACCAGCCGTCCCGGTATAGGTATTCGGAAGACAACAGCTTCCATGTCATGTCATCCATACAAGCTTTTTTTTAGCCCTGCATCTCCCCGGCCGGACTTTGGTTCCGCACCAGCAGAATATGGCCCAGGTGGTGGCGTCCGTGCCAGGCATAGTGGGCGATCAGTTCCTTGAGGGGGATCTCCCGTCCGTGTTCGGGATGGATGATGACCCGGTCATCCTCCGCCGGGCTCATCTGTTCCAGCAGGCTTACCCAGCGCAGATGCAAGGCATGCAGCAGGGTCAGGGATACGTTCAGGGGCTGGGCCTTCACATCCGGAAGGCGGGCCCAGGCTTCTTCCGCATAGGCTTTGATGACGGGGCGATCTTCAGTCAGTCCCAGCTTGAAACGCGTATAGGCCTGCATGTGGCTGTCAGCCACGTGATGGACCACCTGGTGCGGTGTCCAGCCACCGGGACGGTAGGGCGTATGCAGCCAGGCCTGGTCCAGGTCCTGTACGGCCAGCTCCAGCTGGCGGGGCAGCCATTGAATGGCGCTCAAGGCCCCGCTGCGCCAGGCGGCGTCATAGACGGGCGGCGGCTCGAAACGCCCAATGGGATAACGCAGAGACTCGTCGGCTTCGGTGTGGTGCGTCATGGATTCAGTAAGGGGTTTTATCCGCCCGCGCCTGCCAGGCCCGCAGGGGGGCTCCGGCTCCGGCAACGGGCATGTGCAGCAAAGGCATGGCCCGCGCCTGCGGCGGCAGGGCCAGCTCCCGGTAAATGAAATCGTCGTCGAAACCCGCAGCCCGGGCATCCAGGCGGGTATTGGCGTAATACACGCGCTCGGGGCGGGCCCAGTAAATGGCACCCAGGCACATGGGACAGGGTTCACAGGAACAATACATCTCGCAGCCGTCCAGCTGATGATGTCCCAGGTGCAGGCAGGCTTCCCGGATGGCTTCTACCTCGGCATGCGCCGTGGGGTCATGGCGGGACAGCACCCTGTTGCAGCCGCGGCCGATGATGCGGTCACCGAGGACGACCAGCGCCCCGAAGGGACCGCCTTCCCCCCGCTCCATACCCTGGGCGGAGAGGGCCACGGCCTCAGCCATGTAGGCCATTTCTCTTTTACCCATGCAGATGTTTAGGCCGAAGATAAGCCAAAAATGACTGGGGCGCACAGGTCCTCTCCTCGGGTTTTCACGCAAACAGGCCGGCAGAAAATTCTTCCGCCGGCCTGCCCTGTTGTTCAAAAACGGTTACACCCGCTCTCCTTCCATCCGCGAAGGGGATTTGCGGCCTTCCGCGGTACTTTCGTTGCGGACCACCACGACGCCGTCGAAGACGTCGATGAGCACAGGTTTGGTCTTGTCCACCGCCCCGGCCAGGATCTTTTTGCTGAGGAGGTTGACGATCTGCTTCTGGATGACCCTTTTCAGGGGCCGGGCACCGAACTGGGGATCGAAACCCTGTTCGGCCAGGTAGTCGAGCGCATACTCGGTAAAGCGCAGGTCCATGCCGTTCTCCGCCATCAGCCGGCGGAGATGGTCCAGCTGGATCCCGATGATCTTTTTGATATCGTCTTTCAGCAAGGGCTGGAACATGATGATCTCGTCGATGCGGTTCAGGACTTCCGGCCGGATGGTCTG
>CBINPH010000198.1:0-6551 GCA_966252445.1 uncultured Chitinophagaceae bacterium
TCCGGGTCGATGGTGGTGCCGTGGGCGATGATGGCCGTGCGCCCCGCTTTGCCGGCATAGTACGACTCATAGACGGGAAAATAGTCCTGCCAGCTGGGGGGCAGCAGCAGCCGGTAGGCGTCGCGGGTCCAGAGGGTGTCGTCGCCAGGCGGGTACGGGATGATGAAGCTGTCCACCCGGATCTCGTAAGGCATGGAGAGCTGGATGTTTGGGGTGGGGCCGATGAAGCGGCTCCGCGACACGTCGAAGCCGGACATGCGGTAGACACCCTGCGGGGTGTTGCCGTTGGTGAGGTAAAAGGGGAGGTTGCTGATGGCGCGGGCCAGCTGGGGCACGGCGAAGAGGGCTCCCGTGCTGTCCCGCACGAAATGGCCGTCCGGTCCCCGCACGATGACCAGGCCGGGATAGTCGCGGTTGGGACGCTGGAAGCTGTACAGCACGGTGAGTCCCGGCGCAAACTGCTGGCTGAGCAGGTCGGCGAGCGGGGGCATGGGCGCCGCCGCCGGCGCCCGCAGGCGCCTGTCCAGCATCTGCAGGATGGGGTTGTGGACCAGCGAGTCGGGGGGAAAGCGGCGGTGCAGCAGGTTGCTCAGGGGCACCCGCTCGCCGGGGTGGGCTCCCCCACGCCAGAGGTATTCCGCGCACATGGCGAAGATGCGGGGATCTTGGGTGGACATCAGCAGGCGCCGCACCGGGTCGCGGAAGGTCTCCGGGTAGTTGGCGTAGGCGACCTCTACCAGGCCGCGCTGCAGCCCGGTGCCCAGGCCGGGGGCCCGCCCGAAGGCATAGGCCAGGCGGGAGCGGACGCTGTCGTTGCGGTAGCGCACCAGCTCCATGGGCCAGAGCGCCGACTGGAAGTCGTACTCTTCGTCGGCGTCCTGCAGGGATACCGAGAGGTTTTTCATGATGCTCCAGCGGATCAGGCCCTCGTAGAACTGGCGGCGGAAGCTCTCCGTCGTGAAAGCAGAGACCACCTGGCTGCCCTGGGCATGCAGCCCCTGCAGGGCCGGCACCAGGAGCAGGCCCCACAGCAACCTGAATATCTTGGTCCGCATCATCCTGTTCATGTTTTCCCGTGTTCAGCAAATCCGGTGCCGTCCCCGCCCTTTCCGGGGGTATAACACATTTCGATATGAGGGATGCCGTCCTCCAGGTAAGGCGCTCCCGCTATGCGGAAGCCCATGGACCCGTAAAAAGCTTCCAGATGGCGCTGCGCCCCTATGCGCACCGGACCGTCGCCATAGAGGCGGGCGGCGATCTCCAGGGCCTTGGCCGTCAGGGCGCGCCCCAGCCCGCAGCCGCGGCGCTCCGGCGCCACGACGATGCGGCCGACGGCGGCTTCCGCATAACAGTCGCCGGGGGCGAAGAGCCGCGCATAGGCCACCAGCGAGGTCTCCTCGTAGCCCAGCAGGTGGAAGGCCTGCCGGTCGCGGTCGTCTGCGTCCAGGTACAGGCAGCGCTGCTCCACCACGAAGACCGCACTGCGCAGGCGCAGCAGGGCATACAGCTCCGCGCTGTCCAGGCGCTCAAAAGGCCTGAGCAGCCATCGCACGGCAGGGGCCTGCGGCGTTTCCATAGGCAAATATACCGCTTGAGCGCCGCTGTTCAGCGGCTGATGCCGGGGAACGCGGGCAGGCCCGCCAGCCCATCGGGGCCCAGGGCCTGTACGGCGAAGAAATAGTTGTCCTTGGCATAGGGCAGGCGCATCGTGGTGTCCCGGGTAAAAAAGGCCTGCTGCCAGCGGGAGGCTTCCGTGGCCCGCATCAGCACCCGGTAGCCGCCCACTTCCCCGGCCGAGGGCGGACGCCAGCGCAGGCGGGTATCGTTCTCCAGCCGGCTGACCACGATGCTGGCCTCCCGGGGTTTGCCCGGGGCATTGGCGAGGCTGGCCAGGGCGGCGAGGTTGAGCGAGGTGGTCTTGCGCAGGTATTCGAAGTCCATGAAGGCCGGCAGGTCGCCATATTCGACGCCCTGCACGCGGCGGAGGTCCTGGTGCTGATGGTCATAGTTCTCATAGTAGTCGGTGATGCGCACCGCGGGGAAGCCGCGGCGCTGGAAGGGCACCTGGTCCCCGCTGCGCAGGAAGCGGTCACTGCGGTACATGAGGGCAACCTCCAGGTTGTCCACGCAGTCTTCCGCGATGCGGGCCAGGTAACGGGCCAGCTCCCGGGACGGGCTGTCGTTCTCCCCGGCCACAGCCCTGCGCAGGCGGGCCTGCTCGGGCGTCTCCGCCACCGGGATGCCCTCGGAAAAAACACGCACCCGGGTGTTGTCCCGGTTGCCCGTGCCCCCGGCGCTGCTTTGCCCGATCATGTCGTTGTTCAGCATGGCCTCCAGGTGCCATCCCTCGCGCTGCGCCATCGCCGCCAGGTGCTCGGCCCCCAGCAGGCCCTGTTCCTCCCCCGTGACGGCCGCGAGCACCACGGTGGCGCGCAGGGGGTGGCGGCTGAGCAGGCGGGCCATCTCGATCAGCGCCGCCACCCCGCTGCCGTCGTCGTTGGCGCCGGGCGCCCGCCCTGTGCTGTCCATGATGTCGCTGTTGCGGCTGTCCAGGTGCGCCGTGACCAGCAGCACCCTGTCGTCGGCAGGGTCGCTGCCCCGGAGCGTGGCCATGACGTTGCCCATCAACACCGGGCGGTCGACGCGGTGGCTGTCCGCCGGCTGGGTCCAGCGGTCTATGCGGGCCGTCATGCGTCCGCCGCTGGCGGCGGCGGCCTGCTGAAAGCGGGAGAGCACCCAGCGCCGGGCGGCGCCGATGCCCTGGTCCCCGCTGCCGGCGGTGCTCAGGGTGTGGCGGGTGCCGAAGGACACCAGCGTGCGGACACAGGACGCCAGGCTGTCGGCCGAGACCTGCTGCACCAGCGCCCTGAGGGCGGCCGTACCGTCGGCCTGCGCCGCGGCGGGCAGGGCGGCAGGCCACAGCGCCGCCCAGAGCAATAGTTTTCGCATAAGGGGTGGTTTAGCGTCGTGCCATGGTCCCCGTTAGCCTGCTCCGGGATGGGGGGCAGGGGATCCGCTGTCCGGACGACGGACAGTAAAGATACGCGTTTCCCCCCGCAGCTCCCCGCCGGCGGGATCGATCAGGGTCCGGAGAACGGGGCAGCGAAAAAACAGCCCCTGTGCGCAGGCGCTGCGGCTCAGGCTCCTTCCTGCAATCCGGCGATCCTTCGCCGCAGGGCCTGCCTTTCCGCCTTCGACGTGGTGCGGCGGATGGCCTCTTCATAATGGGCCGCAGCCCTGTGCCTGTCGCGGCCGGCATGCAGGTACCCCAACAGGGCATGGTAATCACTTCGTTCCTCCAGGGACAATTTTTCCGCCTCCTGTATGGCCCGCTCCGCGCCATAGACCCTGGCCAGGGCAAATATCCTGTTCAAGGCCGTTACCGGCGAATACTCGACGAGGATAAGCTGGTTGTAGAGCTGCAGGATCTGCCGCCACTTGTGCTCCTCTTCGGTGGTGTGCCAGTAGGCGATGCCCGCCTCCAGGTGGTACTTGGAGACCGCGTTGTGCCGGCAGGCCCTGACCAGGAAGCTGTTGCCCCGCGCTATCATGGCCTGGTCCCAGCGGCTTTTGTCCTGCTCATCAAAAAGCACCGCTTCGCCTTCGCCGTTGACCCTGGCGTCCAGGCGGGAGCTCTGAAAGCACATCAGGGCCAGCAAAGCATTGGCCTGGGGGGTGTCTGTCCAGGGGTTCTCCGTTAAGACCAGGGCCAGCCGCATGGCTTCCGAGCAGAGGTCCTTGCGGATAAGCTGATTGCCGGTTTTGGAAAAATAGCCTTCATTAAAAAGCAGGTACAGGGTTTTGAGCACGGTGTCCTCCCTGGCGCTGACCTCAGCCCGGCTCAGGGCCCTGAGCGAGAAATTGTCGCGGCGAAGACGGGCTCTGGCCCGCTGCAGGCGCTTTTTCACCGTTTCGGGTTTGGTCAGGAAGGCGTTGGCGATCTCTACGACGCTGAAGCCGCAGAGGATCTGCAGGGCCAGGCAAACCTGGGCGTCGGCGGCGTTGGCCGGGTGGCACACGGCAAAGATCATGGCCAGCTGGCTGTCGGCGATCTGCTGGCTGCTGAACTCGAAGGCGGTCTCCGCGGCAGGCTCCGGCGCCTGTAGCGCCGGCCTGACCTTGGTGTTAAAGACCGCGCGGTGTTTACTATAGTCTTTGGCCTTGTTCCTGGCCACAGTATACAGCCAGGCGGCCGGGTTGTCGGGGATGCCGTGGATCGCCCAGTTTTCCGAGGCCTTTAAAAAAGTGTCGCTGGCGATGTCTTCGGCCACCTCCATATGCTCCAAGCCAAAATGACGGCACAGGACGGCCGTCATTTTAGCGTATTCCTGCCGGAACAGGTGCGGCAGAAGGGTGGTATGTGGCTGATGAGGTGTTTTCATCAGTCCCGTTTCAGGACCTCCCGGACTTCGATGGTCCCGCCCACCTGTTCAAAAATCGGATTGGCCTTGGCGATGTCGACCGCTTCATCGATGTTTTCGGCGCGGATGACGATGTAGCCGCTGATGAACTCCTTGATTTCGGTGTAGGGCCCGTCGGTGACCAGGTCTTTGGACCTGACGGTTTTGGCGCTTCCCGGGGCGGGCAACAGGGTATTGCCCTTGTCCACCAGCTTCTGCTGCGCGGCGATGCTGCCCAGCCAGTTCATCCTTTCCTGCATCTGCTCGGGCGAGGGTTTGAAGTCGGCGGGGTCCTTCAGTCTGAAGATCAACGCAAATTCTTTCATTGGATAAAATTGTTTGGTTCGCCCTAATGACGACCGGGTTATGCTGACGGGGACAAAAATCGTTATTTTCGCCAGCCCGGCCATGCATAGGGCATGGCCAGGGCCTTTCCCGGACAAAAAACCTGCCCTCATGCTGACAGAGATCCACCCCAAGCTGCCCATGCGCGACAAGGCCGCCACCCGTGCTTTTTATACGGGCCAGCTCGGCTTCGAAGATTGCGGGCGCGAAGACTACGAAGGCTACCTGATGCTGCGCAAAGACGGCATACAGCTGCATTTTTTCGAGCACCGCAACCTGGACCCCCTGGAAAACTACGGGCAGGTATACATCCGTACGGACAACATCGACGAGTGGTACCGCTTCGTGCAGGAGCGGCAGCTGCCCATGCCCCGGGCGGGGCGTCTGGAGGACAAGCCCTGGGGACAGCGGGAGTTTTCGCTGCTGGACCCCGACCACAACCTGCTCACTTTCGGGCAGCCGGCATAGCCGGTGCTTCCTTCAGTTGTGCTACCTTTGCGGCTTCAAAAAAAGGCTTTCGTGAGCGGACAACCTTCAGCGCCTGGCGTGCCCGGCGTGCGCCCTTTTCTTTCCCTGGACCAGGTCACCATACGGCAGGTGGACCGGGTGATCTTCCCCACCCTCAGCTTCCATATGGCGGAGGGAGAGCACTGGGCCGTCACCGGCCCCAGCGGCGCCGGTAAGTCGGTGCTGCTGCAGACGCTGCTGGGGCGCTTCCAGCCCCTCGGCGGCCATATCCGCTATCCTTTTCACGAGCGCTTTATCCGCGACCACGGTGTTGCCGACCCCCTGTTCACCCCGCGGCGCCTGATGGCGCTGGTGGAACAGCAGGCCCATTTCCGGAACAAGCAGAACATGACGGACTTCTACTACCAGCAGCGCTTCCATGCCTGGGACGCCGAAGAAGCCGTACGGGTGCGCGAGCAGCTGGAGGCGGCGCTGGCCGCCCTGCATCCTGCGCTGCGCGGACCCGCGCAGCGCTTTTCCATGGACTGGGTCGTCGGGCAGCTGCAGCTGGAGCCTTTGCTGGACAAAACCCTCATCCAGCTATCCAACGGCGAAACGCGGCGCCTGCTGATCGCCCTGGCCCTGCTGCGCCAGCCGCTGCTGCTGCTCATGGACAACCCCTTCACCGGGCTGGACAACGCTACCCGGGCTTTCTTTCACGGGCTGCTGGAGCAGGTCGCGGGCCGCGGCACCCAGCTGCTGATGGTCACCTCGGCGCGGGAGATGCCGGACTGCATCACCCATGTGCTGGCGCTGCGGGAAGGGCGGGTAGCGGGGCGCTGGCCCCGTGCCGCCTGGCCCGGCGCCCCGGCCACGACGGCCTGGACACCCGACAGGGCCCGGCTGGATGCCCTCGCCGGCCCCCCCGACGGGGATTCCTTCGCCGTCGCCCTGCGCCTGCAGGAGGTCAGCGTGCGCTACGGACAGACGCTGATCCTGGACCGCGTCAGCTGGACGCTGCGCCGCGGCGAGAAATGGGCGCTGCTGGGGCCGAACGGCGCCGGCAAGTCCACCCTGCTCAGCCTGGTCAACGGCGACCACCCCCAGGCCTACGCCAACGACATCCTGCTGTTCGACCGTCCCCGCGGCAGCGGGGAGAGCATCTGGGACATCAAGCGCCGCATCGGCTTCGTCTCCCCGGAACTGCACCAGTACTTCCGCAGCGACAGCCGCTGCCTGGACGTGGTGCTCTCGGACCGACCGGCACCCTCCAATCCCAACCTGCGCCTCTACAGCCACGCGATCGGCGAGGCACCGCTCGCCTGGTTCGCGCCGGCCCCGCTGGCAGCTTCGTGCCAG
>CBINPH010000199.1:0-6521 GCA_966252445.1 uncultured Chitinophagaceae bacterium
TGCGCCGGCTGCGTAGCCCGCGTAAAGGCGGCCCTGAAAGCGCAGCCGGGCGTGATCGAAGCGCAGGTCGGGCTTGACAGTCCGCAGGCCATCGTCAGCCTGCAGGATGAGGTACGCGATGAACAACTGGAAAAAGCGGTCCGTGAAGCGGGGCATTACAGCCTGCACCCGCTGGCGGATACTCCCGGCGCGGGGGCCCCAGCGCCTTCCTCTTCGGGTGGCGGCCTGTCCAAATGGCTGGGTTTCCTGAAGCCCAAGAAGGACTGTTGCGGGTAGTGGCCAGGCTTAGTCCGCCTGGAGCTTGTAACCCACGCCCTTGACGGTGCTGATGAGGCCGTCCCCCAGCTTCTGCCGGATCTTGCGGACATGTACGTCGATCGTGCGGTCCCCCACGATGACCTCTGCGCCCCAGACCCTGCTGAGGATCTCCTGGCGCAGGAAGACCCTTCCGGGCTTGGATGCCAGCAGTTCCAGCAGTTCGAACTCCTTTTTTGCCAGCATGGGGCTCCTGCCCCTGTAATCCACGACGAACTTCTCCCTGTCGATGCGGAGGTCTCCGATCTGGATGACCGACCCGTCCTCCTTGTGATAGCGCCGCAGCAGCGCCTTTACGCGGCTGAGCAGCAGCGTCGGCTTGATCGGCTTGGCCACATAGTCATCCGCTCCGGCGTTCAGTCCCCTTATTTCAGACTGTTCGTCGCCCAGCGCCGTCAGGAACAGCACCGGCGTCTCGCGCAGGGCGGGGTCCCGGCGCAGGGCCTGAAGGGTGTCCATGCCGTTGCGGCGGGGCATCATGACATCGAGCATGACCAGGTCGGGCATGAAGCCGCGGGCTTTTTCCAGCGCTTCCTCTCCATCGGCCGCACACGCCGTTTGATAACCGGCGTGCTGCAGGTTGTACGCGATGATCTCGACGATGTCAGGCTCGTCGTCGACAATCAGGACCTTGTATGGCTCCATTATCTCTGATATACGGGGCAAAAATACGCATCTAGCCGGCCCGGCCGTATTACCTTATGGTTAATAGGCCGGCTGCCCGGGCATTGGCGGAGCCGCGGGAGCCGGGGATAGTCGTAAATTGGTCATAAATTTGCAGTACCCAGGGAATTATTTGCAGTATGCAGTAAAACGGCGACGTATATGAGGAGGATTTTTATCATATTAGGATTATTAACCTGCCTGTCCGTACCCCAGCAAAAAGCCGAAGGGGCCGCCCGCCAGGACACCAGCGGCGTGCTCATCCCCATCTACCTCCAATACTGGCACGATCTCATCACCAAGGAGCAGGAAAAAGCCCTGCAGATGGCCGCTCCCGAGGAAAACAGCGATGCGAACAGCAGCCCCGATCCGGTCAGCCTGCAAACGAAGAGCGCCGTCACCGGCCGGGTGAACGCCATGCGGAGCGAGGTTGAGTCCTCCGACATGGACCGGCGGCACAAGATCCTGTACCTCAGCGCCATCTACAACATGCTCAGGCGCCTGAACCTGGAACGGCGCTACGGGCGCATCAATGCCGCCCTGACGCCGAAGGTCATCTCCAGCTTCGAAGAGATGATGAAAGCGGACCGTGCCGCCGGGAGCATCGTGCCGGTCATCGAAAAGCAACCTTATGCCGTAGGCGCCATTAATCTGCCCATCTTCCAGCAGAATTTCGGCTTTCAGGAGGCCAGGGCGCTGCTCCTGCGCAAATACGCCGAGGAGCACCCCGAGAACTTCCTGAACATCCTCAACACCGGCTTCCGCGACCTGGCGGCCGAACCTTTTGTGGACACCATTCTCGGCAAGATCGCCCACCGCTACCCGGAACAGGTATACGACTACGCCACCTCCTTCACCCTGGTGGGCAACGCCGTGCGCAAGAGCAAGGATCCCCTGGTGAGGGCCATCGTACAGATCGGCAAATCGCCGTCGGCGACCCGCCTGCTGCCGTTCGTGGACTATGTGGTGGACAGCACCTACACCATCGCACAACTGGAAAAGATCGCTGCCGATGATGACGCCTTCTACAAGCTGAGCGTGAAGACCATGATGGACATGAACCGCAAGGGCCTGTCCGGCGAGCCGCCGATCGGCGTCAAGGCGATGGAGCGGAACGTCAAGCGCCGCGCCCTCAAGTACATCCGGGAGGTCAACGACCTCCACGAGAGTCCCGATGCCGTGCGTTTCGCCTGCACCAACAAGTTCAGCTCCCAGGAAATCTACTACCTGCTCATCAACGGCCAGGAAGAGATCTATACCTCCAGCTTCGTGGGCCTGTACAAGCGCATGATGCAGCGCCTGGACCCGCCCCGTGGCGACCAGTTCCTGATGTCCCTGATCTTCGACCGCTTCCGCAAGTTCATTACCCTGGCGGCTGCCTACAACACCCTGGACGGCTTCCTGGCCTCCATGTCCCAGCAGAACGCCAGCCTGCTGATGAAGAAGTTCGTCGGCGGACTGGAAAACAGCGACGGGCTGGAGGATGCCGTCGACGTGGCTGACGCCTTTGCATCGATCAAGGACTCGGTGTTGCTCCGCAACCTGCAGGGAGAGACCAACCGCAATTACCAGACCATGGTCAGCCAGGGCAATGCCCGGGGCAAGGTGATCTACGGGCTGCTGACCAGCCTGTTCAACACCCGGGAAAGTTCCAATAATGACTCGGTCTGGTCCAAGGGCATGTCCAGGAAGCTGAACCTGCCGCCTATTGACTATATCCCCTTCAAAAGCCTGGTTAACGACAGCAGCGGCATCGTGTACCAGGTGGTGTTTTTCTACGGGGACAAGGACGGGTTCGATTCCTACAACAGCTTCATGAGCAGCTTCCGCGGCAGCGGCTGGCGGGTGAGCCAGCAGAAGTACTGGACGACCATCGGAACTACCAAGGGGCACCCCATCACCATCTTTGCCAAACGTCCCCAGGCCGACCCCGACGAGGACCAGAAAGGCATGGACGAGCTGCAGAAATACCTGGAAGCCAAGGAGATCAGGCCGACGGTCTATATCCATCGCGGACACAGTTACCATGTCAATTCCACCATTGCGGAGCTGCAGAGCTCAGCGCGCCTGGTGATGCTGGGGTCCTGCGGGGGATACAACAGCCTGGCCGGTGTCCTGAACGTAGCCCCCGATGCCCAGATCATCAGCTCCAAACAAACCGGCTCCATGTATGTCAACGAGCCCATTATCCGCACTATAGAAGAGACCATCCGCTCGGGAAAGGACCTGGACTGGATCAAGATGTGGGGCCACCTGAACAACCAGTTCAAAGGCGACAAGGCCCATTATGACATGTTCGAGGATTATATCCCCCCGCACAAGAACCTGGGCGCCATCTTCATCAAAGCATACAAGAAACTGATGAACGAGAATGCGCCGGTGGACACCACCACCTGAGCGGCGCCCACCGCCTCCAATGATCCCTGAACGGCCGGCTGGGCATTCTGTCCTATATTTGCGGGATTAACCTTTCATTGGTGGCGGGAAAATTATCCAAAAAGCTTTTCGATTTCAGCCTGTTGCGCAGGCTGTTCGGCTTCGCCCGGCCGTACCGGGTCCAGTTCGTGCTCAGTATCCTGCTGGCGGTACTCCTGGCGGTGGTGGCGCCCGTCCGCCCCTACCTCATCCAGCTGACGGTGGACCGCTACATCGTGGGAGGCCTGCTGCGCATGATCGTCCTGATCACGGTCATCCAGGTGGGCATCCTGCTGGTGGAAAGCGCGATGACCTTCTGCTTCACCTACCTGACCAACTGGCTGGGGCAGACCGTGGTGAAAGACCTGCGGATGGCCGTATACCGGAAGATCCTGCGGCAGAACCTGCGGTTTTTCGACCGCACGCCCATAGGCACGCTGACCACCCGGACCATCAATGACATCGAAGCCATCAACGACGTCTTCTCCCAGGGGCTGATCTCCATCATCGCCGACCTGCTGATGATCGCCTCCATTCTGGTGGTCATGCTGGTGACCGACTGGCGGCTTACCCTGGTGAGCCTCTCGGTCTTCCCCGTGCTCATCTTCGCCACTTACATTTTCAAGGAGAGTGTCAACAAGTCCTTCTTCCGGGTCCGCAACGCCATCGCGGCGCTGAACGCCTTTGTCCAGGAGCACATCACCGGCATGTTCGTGGTTCAGGCCTTCGCCGCGGAAGAAGATGAGCACAAAAAGTTCAGGGCCATCAACCTGGACCTGCGGAAAGCCAACATAGACGCCATTTTCGCCTATGCGGTGTTCTTCCCCGTGGTAGAGATCATCTCCGCCCTGGCCGTCAGCCTGCTGGTCTGGTATGGCGCTGCCCAGGTGCTGCAGCTGCATGGGTCCTTCGGCATCATCATCAGCTTCGTCCTGTACATCAACATGCTGTTCCGTCCGCTGCGCAACCTGGCCGACAAGTTCAACACCTTGCAAATGGGCATGGTTGCCGCCGAGCGCGTCTTCCGTGTCCTCGACAGCGAAGACTACATGCCGGACAAAGGGAGCCTTCGCCCGGAACGCATAGAGGGCAGCCTCGAATTCGACCATGTCTGGTTCGCCTACCAGGAGGAACAATATGTGCTCCGCGACATCACTTTCCGGCTGGGGGCCGGCGAAACGCTGGCCATCGTGGGGCATACGGGCTCCGGCAAGACCACCATGATCAGCATTTTAAACCGCCTCTACGACATCGGGAAGGGATCCATACGCATCGACGGCACGGACATCCGGGAGTATGACCTGCATGCGCTGCGGCGCCACATCGCGGTGGTGCTGCAGGATGTATTCCTTTTCTCCGGCTCCATCATGGATAACATAACCCTGCGGGACACCGATGTCAGCCGGAAGCAGGTGGAGGAGGCCGCGCAGATGATCGGGCTTCACGACTTTATCATGCAGCTCCCCGGCGGCTACGACTTCAACGTGATGGAACGTGGCGGCATGCTGTCACTGGGGCAGCGCCAGCTGATTTCCTTCATCCGTGCCCTGCTGTACAACCCCTCCATCCTGGTCCTGGACGAGGCCACCTCCTCGGTGGATACCGAGTCGGAACTCCTCATCCAGCAGGCCACCGAAAAGCTGATCCACAACCGCACCGCCATCGTCATTGCCCACCGGCTGTCGACCATCAGCAAGGCCGACCAGATCCTGGTCATGGACAAGGGCGAAATCCGTGAAGCGGGTACCCACCAGTCTCTGCTGGAGAAAAAGGGGTTTTATCACCGCCTCTACAACATGCAGTTCAAAAAGGAGCCTGCCGAGGCCTGATCAGCGGCTTACCGTCCCGGAGCGTGGCCCTTGTCCCTCCGGGCCGTTCACAAGCCTTTCCCATATACTTTTCCGAGAAAAAGATAGCGGTCGCGATGCGCTTCGGGGTGCAGGCTGCTCTCCACGTCGATGTGCATCACCTGCACGGGCCTTCCCGGCGTGTTGCCGGCCCAATGGGGAAGGGCTCCTCCGTTGGGATCCCCCGTCTGGATAAAATGCGCGAAATAGTCCAGCATGGTGGCCGACACCTTATAGTCATCCGGCATCCAGGGATACACGGGATTGGTGCGGAGGTTGCCCAGGGCATATTCGATCTCTACAGAGTGCCCTGCCCCGCGCGGCGGCGCCGCCTCACCCTGGTCCTTCTCCGGATGCGTGAGGGGGCGGGGGCGCATGAACAGGTACCGGAACACCGGGTGCCCTCCCGTGCGGCGATGCAGCTCCGCCCAGGCCCAGGTGCTGTACACGATGAAGCGGCCGCTGGCCAGCGCCGTGGCAGATTCCAGCACCTCCCGCCGGTTGCCTCCCGGGAACAGCTTCAGCGCTTCGGCAGCCCTTGCACCGAAAGCTTCGTCCAGCGAGCGCCGGTAGTTTTCCGGAGTAGGCGCTTGCCTGCCCATCCAGGACCCATAACCCACCTCCGCGGAGTTCCATCCCACGAGCAGGGGTACCCTGGCCTGCTCGCCCCTGCGGAATATCTCCACCGGATCCCGCGGAAAAAAATAACCGTCTATCGCCGCGGCAAAATGCGGTATTCCCAGCTTGGAGGCTTCTTCGAGCAGCTGTGCCGCAGGCATGGCCCTGAGCTCCTCCAGGCTCTGTGCCCCAACGCGATGCGCAAAAGCCGTCCCCCTGGCCAGCAGAGTATCCAGCGGTTCCGCCGGCAGGGTCGGGGCCACCATGGCCCCGCTTTCACCGATCGCGCCGGCGATCAGGTTGCGGGACAAGGGGGAGGCCATCTGGGCAAATACCGATATGGAACCGGCGGACTCACCGCCAATGGTGACGCGGGCAGGGTCGCCGCCGAAGGCGGCGATGTTGTAGCGGACCCAGGCCAGGGCCGCCTGCTGATCCAGGAGGCCATAGTTGCCTGCGGCATGGTGGGGCGACTCGCTGACCAGCGCCGGATGGACGAAGAAACCGAAGATGCCGAGCCGGTAGTTCACCGTGACCACCACGATCCCGCGCTGCGCCAGGGCGGTCCCATCATAGCGCCACTCCGAGGCGTCGCCGGCGACAAAGCCGCCGCCGTAAAAATACACCAGCACCGGCAAGGGCTTTTCTATATGATCCGGCGTC
>CBINPH010000200.1:0-6490 GCA_966252445.1 uncultured Chitinophagaceae bacterium
ATGATCACCCTCCCGCAGCAGGTACCCCAGGTCATGAAACCAGGCCGCAGCGACCACGATAAAAAAGTCCTCCGGGCTTAACTGAAAATGGTTGGCAATCTGTTCGGCGGCCTGCACGACTTTTTCAGTATGGCGCAGGTTATGATAGACATAGCGCGGGTCCGCGTGTGCCGCGAAGAAATCGCGCACATAGGTCTGGGTCTGCACGAGGAGTTCCTCATAATCCATAGCCGGGCGTTTTACGGACCCACCGCACCGCGGGACAGACGACATGCTCCGTTTTGCATGCCTCATGCCGGGACGGTACATCCATTGACGAAAGTTGTAGGGTAAAGCCTTGATACGGTCCACCATGCCGGGGATACCGGATCAGTTGAGCGAGTTCAGCAGCGTGGCCAGACGGTGATCCTGTCCCAGGGACAAGTCCGGGTCCGCACATTCCACCGACCGGGCAAACTCCATAAACTCTGGAGGGTGGACCCCCGACCTGCCGGTGCCGAGATTCACAGGTACAAAGGTACTCCATAATAGCGCTTTCAGCTCGGATTTTTTTTCATCCATCATGAGCATTTCGACCTCCAGGGATCTTTCGCCGGCCTTCAGCAGGGCCGACTGGATAAACACACGCTCGCCAAAGAGCGCCGGCCTCAGGTAGCGGATGTGGTGGGCGGTGACGACCCAGGACAGTCCATTGCGGTAATATGCGGCGATGTCAAAGCCGTAGTTGTCCCTCAAATGCTGCATGCGGGCATGGTTAAGATAGTCGAAATAACAGGCATTGTTCAGATGGCCCATCATGTCGCAGTCGCTGAACCGCACGACATCGTAGGAATGCGGAAATTTGGTCATAGGGGCTTTCATGGGATTGCTGTTTAGCCAAAAATACGACATTCGCGCCCCATGGCGGAGACTAGGTGGTCTTGCGATAATTCAGCACCGCCAGGAAAATGAGGGCCAACGCGTATCCGGAGATGATCAGCAGCTGCCGTCCCACTTCGGCCAGGCCGCTGCCTTTCAGGATCACCATGCGCATCACTTCGATCAGGTAGCTCAGGGGGTTCAGGCTGGCAAAAGCCTGTGCCCAGGCGGGCATGATGTCGGCAGGAGTAAACAGCCCGCTCATCAGTATGAACACCATCATAAAAAAAAACATGACGAGCATGGCCTGCTGCTGATTCTGGCAGAAGGTCGAGATCAGAAGCCCGAAGCCCAGCACCAGCAAGAGGTATATCCATACGAAGGCGTACAGGACGGCCAGGCTGCCCGCCGGCACCAGGCCATACACCCACCGGGAGATGAGCAGGCCCAGGGTGAACACTATATTGCCCAGGACCCAGAAGGGCACGAGTTTGCCGATGATGAAATGGTACTTTTTGATCGGTGTCACATTGATCTGCTCTATGGTGCCGATCTCCTTTTCCCGCACGATGTTCAGGGCCGATAAAAAACCACCCACCAGCGTCACCAGCATGGCGAGGATGCCGGGCACCATCAACATACGGTAATTCAGGTCGGGATTGTACCAGTGGGAAAAGCGGACCTCCAGACGCCGTGATGGCGCCTCCGCGCCGCTCAGCAGACGAACCCGTATCCCGGCGTTGAACTCCTGCAGGATGCTGACCAGGTAACTCGTGCCCAGGCCGGCATTGACGCCGTTGATGGCATTGGCTGCGATAAACAGCTGCTGGCGACCCTCACGGACCAGGCCGCGTTCGAAATCCTGGGGAATCTCGAGGATGATGTCGGCCTTATTGCGTTCTACGAGCCGGAGGGCCGCCGCATACGAAGGCGGATAACCGGTAAGGCGGAAGTACCCCGACGAGGGAATCTTGGCAATCAGCTTCCGGGAATAGCTGGAATGATCCAGGTCTACTACGGCGATATTAATATTCTTCATCTCAAAATCGGCGGCAAAGGGCAGGATCAGGAGTTGCACGACCGGGACCGCCGTGACCATGGCAATGATAATGCGATTACGGGAGATCTGCTTGAACTCCTTTTGGAGCAAAAACAACAGCGTCTTCATGCGAGTCGGGTTTTGAATGTCTTCAGGCTAACGCCGAGAAAAAACAGGGTCATCCCCAGCAGGATGAGGGTCTCCTTCCAGACCGCGGTGAAACCCAGGCCCTTGACCAGGATGGTTCGGATAATGATGTAATACCATTTGGAAGGCACGATATTGCTCAGCCACTGGAGAATGGGAGGCATGTTGGCGATAGGGAACAAGAAGCCACTGAACAGGATCGTGGGCAGCAGCATGCCGAGCAGGGAAACCAGCAGGGCCACCTGCTGGGTCCTGACCTTCACCGAGATCAGAATGCCCAGGGTCAGGCAGGTGACAATAAACAGGGTGCTCTCTGCAAAAAACAGGACCAGGCTACCCTGCACGGTCACGTGCAGCGCAAAAACGCTCAGCAGCAGGATACTGGCGATGTTGACGAGGGACAGGAGCAGGTAGGGGATAGCTTTGGAGAGGACAACGAGCACCGGTTTGAAGGGAGATACCAGCAGCACCTCCATGGTGCCGTTTTCCTTTTCGCGGACGATGGATACGGATGTCATCATAACGCATACCAGCATCAGGATAAGCGCGATCACGCCGGGGACGAGGTTAGGCTCTTTTTTCAGCTGAGGGTTATACAGCATCCTGACTTCGGGTACGATCGTATAGGGCAGGATGGCCCCACCACCGAGCTGTCGCTGATAATCCCGGATGATGGCCTGCGCATTGTGGATCAGCGAGCTGGCATAGTTGGGATCCGAGGCGTCTGTAAGCAGCTGCAGGGTTGTTTCTTCTTCATGCTGAAGGTCTGCGCCAAAATCCGGAGGGATGACCAGGGCGATGCGGGCGCGGCTTTGACGGAAGGCGTCTTCTACCTGCACGGGACGGCTAAGGTTTTCCGCTATCCGGAAATAACGGCTGGCCGATATTTTCTCCACCAGCTGGCGAGAGGCTTCGTCGCGGGCTTCATCCAGAATGAGGATGGGAGAATTCTGGATTTCTCCGGACAGGGCAAAGCCGAAGATCAGTATCTGGGCCACCGGCATGCCGAAAAGCACCAGCAGCGTTTTATGGTCCCGCAACACATGTGCGAATTCTTTCCTGACAAAAGTGATGAACTGCTTCATAACCAGGGTTTAGTCGGCCCGTTGGGCGCCTCTGGCCAACCGGTAGAACACCTCTTCCATGGTGGTCGCCCCGAAGGCTGTTTTGAGATTTCGCGGGGTGTCCAGGGCCTTTATTTGGCCGTCCACCATGATAGACACGCGGTCACAGTACTCGGCCTCGTCCATATAATGGGTGGTGATAAACACCGTGATGCCGCGATCTGCCGCTTCATAGATGAGCTCCCAGAACTGCCGCCGCGCCAATGGATCGACCCCACCCGTGGGCTCGTCGAGGAACACGATCGCCGGCTCATGGATCACGGCTACGGAAAACGCCAGTTTCTGCTTCCATCCCAGGGGCAGCGATCCCACCGTTTTGTCGGCCTCTGCGCGGAGCCCAAGGCGCTCCAGCAAAGCCCCGCCTCTCTCCCTGATCTTCCTGGAACTGAGCCCGTAGATGCCTGCAAAAAACCGAATGTTTTCCCGGACTGTTAGGTCTTCATACAGGGAAAACTTCTGGCTCATATAACCTATGTTCCGCTTGATCATCTCCGGCTGCCGGTAAACGTCATAACCGGCTACGGTGGCCTTACCCGCACTGGGGCGCGATAAGCCGCAGAGCATGCGCATGGCGGTGGTCTTCCCCGCGCCGTTGGCACCCAGAAAACCGAAAATCTCCCCTTTTTCGACGCGAAAGCTAATGGCGTCGGTGGCCGTGAAGTCCCCGAATCGCTTGGTCAGGCCTTCCGCAATAATCGCTGCATTCTCCATATCAGTCGCTTAACAGCTTGATAAAGCAATCTTCTATTGTAGGGGCTACTACTTTCACCTCGGTTCCTTTTATGCCTTGCGAAACGAGGTAGTTGGCGATGCCTGGAGCATCCAGACGTCCCCTTTCGGCAGTGAGGTGGGCATATTCTCCGAAAGCGTAGGACAAGGACTTCCTGTCGAAGGCGGCCATTTCCCGAAGGAGAGTATGCATATCGTCAGCCCGAACGGCAAACAGGTCGTCGGGATATGCGTCTATTATACCTTGCGGAGTATCGATCGACAGCACCCGTCCCTTTTGCATGAGCGCCACGCGGTCACATCGTACCGCCTCGTCCATGTACGGCGTCGACACCACGATGGTGATATCCTGCGCTTTCAGACGTCCGAGCATCTCCCAAAACTCGCGACGGGACACAGGGTCGACCCCAGTGGTCGGTTCATCCAGCAGCAGCACCCGGGGCTTGTGCACCAGGGCGCAGCAGAGGGCAAGCTTTTGTTTCATGCCCCCCGAGAGTTTCGCGGCACGGCGGTCCTTGAAGCGCTCCAGCTGGCTGTAGATATCGCTGATCAGGGGGTAGTTGTCTTTTACCGATGTATTGAACAACGTCGCAAAAAAGTGGAGGTTTTCCTCCACGCTGAGGTCTCCGTACAGGGAGAACCTGCCCGGCATATATCCCAACATATGGCGCAGGCGGCGATAGTCCCCGACCACATCATGGCCATTCACGGTAGCCGAGCCTTCGTCAGGCAGCAGCAACGTAGCCAGGATGCGGAAAAGGGTGGTCTTGCCCGCCCCGTCGGGCCCGATCAACCCGAAGATCTCCCCCCGGTCCACTGTCAGGCTTACATGATCAACAGCGCGTATGTCGGCTTTCTTGCCATAGGTTTTCACCAGACCCAATACCCGGATCATGGGCCCTTCGTGGGCGGAAGGGCTTCCCTTCGTCAAATTGCTGCCCGCCTTATCCATAAGTGCTTGATTGTTTTAAACAACATTTTTTAAGATGTTTTTTATTATTTCGAGGCCGTAGTGTCGGAAAAGCGCAGTTCTCCGTACATGCCGATTTTGAGGTATCCGTCGTTTCTCACCCGCACCTTCATGGCATAGACCAGGTTGGCCCTTTCATCCTTGGTTTGTATCGTCTTCGGTGTGAATTCAGCTTTGTCGCTGATCCATTCGACAATCCCTGGATATTTCCTATAATGGCCCTGGGCGTCATCGGCGAGTACGGTCACCTGCTGATTGACCCGGACACTGGCGAATTGATCCCCTGTGATGTACGCTCTCAGCAATATGGTCGAGAGGTCTGCGATCTTGTAGAGGGGTTTGCCTATTGCCGCCATTTCATTCGGTTCGGCATAATTGGCCAGGACCGTGCCGCTTACGGGGTTGACAATACGGCATTTGGCCAGCTGATCCTCCAACTGCGCGATCTGTACGGTAATCGGTGTCGTCGAGCTGTGGAGGCTCGAGGTGGTAATATGCAGACTTGATTCCAGGGCGGCAATGCGCTTCTGGTCGATCCTGACCTTGGCATGGATGTCGTCCAGCTGTCTGTCTGTAGCCGCCTCGGCGGCATGCAGACCCTCCACCCGTTGCTGTTCGGTGAGATCATGCTGCAGCTCTTCCCTGAGTGCTGCCAGCTGAGCAGCGGCGTCGGGTGTTTTGCTCAACACCGCCCCGATTTGGGCGACGAGTTGCTGCTTCTTCAGGTAAAGCTGAACGCTGTCTATGGCCCCGACCATTTGTCCGGCCTTCAGGACCTGCCCTTCATCGACGGTATATGAGGTCAAGACCCCATTCGCCTGAGCAGGAACGATCGTCTCTACAGCCTCGAAAGTCCCCGAGGCGTCGAAACGGCCTTCATCGTTATGACAGGAAGCAAGCAACATTGGGGCAATGGCCATTAGGATTGTCTTTTTCATGATGTCTTCATTTGACAATGATGATTAGTTACCGGTTATCGTATGCTGTTCCGCACGGGTCTTTAACAACTGCACCATGTGCATGGCGCGGCGCTGACGTGCCATATCCACGGCATTGACATCCCTGAGGTAATCATTGCTGTTGATCACTCCGTGTTGCAGTTGGACCAGCGCCGTTTCTTTTACCCTGTTCCTCAACAGGATGATGGTATCGTCGGAAGACAGCAACGATTCCAGCTTAATCTCCTCCTCATGCTGCCTTTTCATAGCGAGGCGTGTATTGAAAATAAAGGTCTCACGGTGGAGGTCCACGCGCTCCTGGCCCACGCGGATGATCGCCCTGTCCCTCTTCAATGTATACAAGCCGGAAAGGGGAACGGTCATGCTGACGCCACCAATATAGAAGCCTTTAAAGCTGTTATCCAGCATATTCAACGCTGGTCGTCCGGCGCCTCCCTGGATGAAGAAGCGGAACTTGGGCCGGTTTTCAGCGGACAATAGCGCATTGCCCAGGTCCAGTTGCCGGGAGCGGAGACTGAACAGGTCCAGCTCCGGACGCCGGATAGCAGTGTCCGAAGGCGGTGGAAGGGACGGGGGCGACAACACCAGGGAGTCACTTTGCTCCCGGTGGACGAACTGTCCCAACATGCGGCAAAAGGCCCGACGCTCCGCAAGCAGCTCTATG
>CBINPH010000201.1:0-6456 GCA_966252445.1 uncultured Chitinophagaceae bacterium
AGTTGTCGTCCGGGGAGGAATCCTGCATGCCGCCGCCGTCCTGGTTCTGCTGGCTGCTCTTGTTGGCCTTGCGGCGGAACAGCTGCATGTCCTGCTTTCCGAAGGTATAGCTGAAGTTGACCCGGAGCGCACGGGACTGCCGGCGACGGAGGCTGGTCTGGGTAAAGACGTCCGGCACGTCATAGACCGACTTGAACTTCTCCGAATTGAATACATCAGAAAGGCCCAGGGTCACCGACGCTTTCTTCTTAAACAGGTCCTTTCTCAGCCCCAGGTCCAGGCCGCCATAGCGGTAAGAAGTGCCCTGCGGCCTCGGCTGCGGACCGCTGTACCGCCCGTCCAGCTGCACGCTGAAGTCCGCAGGCAGCTTGATCTGGGTATTCAACTTGGCGAACCAGGTAAAGCCCTGATTGGAAAGGCTCTGGGTATTGACGGCGGCGCTGATGTCCGTCTGGAAGAGGTTCAGGTTGGCCGTGACGGTCCACCATTTGGCCAGCTGCGTCTGCAGGGTGAACTCCGTACCGTAGGCATTGTTCGTTTCCGCATTGATGGCGTAGCGGATCAGGGTATCCGGGGAATTGTTGAACGGTTCAGAATACTCGGTGATGGCATTCACCGTATTCCGGAAATAGATCGTGGCGAGAAAATTGCTCTGCCCGAACAGCTTGTTGTAGGAGAACTCGAAGGAATTCGTGTACTCCGGCTTGAGATCGGGGTTACCCTTGCGCAGGTTCTGGGGGTCTGAATAGTCGGTGTACGGAATGCGGTCCCAGAACCGGGGACGTTCCACCCGCCGCGTATAGTTGAGCTGCAGCTGGTCCATGTCCGTGATCTTGTAGGTCAGGAAGGCGCTGGGATACAGGCCAAGCTTATCCTTTTCGGGACTGAAGGTCAGGTCCTTGCTGGGAATGGCCCCGTCATAGCCATATTGCTCGGCACGCAGGCCCAGCTGGTAGCCGAACCGCTCGAGCTGGTTGGAGAACTGTACATAGCCGGCGTAGATATTCTCGTCGAACTTGTAGTCGCTGGACAGGTACCCGTTGAAAATGTAATCGTCGTTGTTGAGGTCCAGGTCGAACACATCGTACACGCTGTTGAAATTGCGCACCGTACCCTTCAGGCCGGCCTCCAGTTTGGCCTTTTCCGTGAGGGGGTTGACATAGTCGATCTGGCCGGAGTAAAAGGTGTTGGATCCATCGGTATTGTTCTTCTGGCTGACGGAGCCGAACATGGGCTTCCCGGTGTTGTCGTAAAACTGGGTCTCGTAACGGCCGTTGCCGCCATTATCGGATTTGCGGACGGTAAAGTCAGCCGTCAGCAGGTGACCGTCTTTCTTAAAGGTGTGCTTGTAGCTCAGGTCCCCTGAATAAAACCGGAAAGTACGTTTGTCCCTGGTATCGCGGTTGCTGGTAGAGTCCACCCCATGGCCGCCGTTGAGGTAGGTGCTGTTGAGGGTTTCCGTGCTCCCAAAGGAGCCGCCGCCCATCCCGCCCTCGATGGACAAGGTATTGCGGTTGTCGAGAAAATAGTCCAGGCCGATCCTTCCCATCTGGAAGTGACCATTGCGCGCACCGTCGCTGGATTGGTGCAGGAAGCTGTCGTCAAACAGGTTATGCCGGTCCGTCACGCCCGTATACGGACCCTTGCGCGCGTTCAGGAAATAGCTGAGCGAGAGGTTGAAGGGATTGCGGTAGAGGTTGAGGTTGCCGCCGGCGTTATATCCTCCGCGGGTATCGGCACCCGCCTGCAGGCGGCCGTTGATGCCGGGCTTCCTGTTCTTTTTTAGCACGATGTTGATGATGCCGGACATGCCTTCGGCATCGTACTTGGCCGAGGGGTTGGTGATCACCTCGATCTTTTCAATAGACTCTGCGGGGATCTCCTCCAGGGTCAGCGTCGTGCGCTTCCCGTCCACAAATATGGTAGGGCTGCCGTTGCGGACGGTGACGTTGCCGTCGATGTCTACATCCACCGAGGGCACCTGCTTCATGACGTCGATCGCATTGCCACCGACGCTGGTCAGGCTCTTGGTCACATCAAACACCTTTTTGTCGATGCCCATCGAGTAGGCGCTTTTCTCGGCCGTCACGTTGACCGTCTTCAAGGTCGAGGTGGACAGCACAAGCTTGAAATTACCCAGATCTTTGGGGGTGGCCGGGGATGTCAGGTTGAAATTGTGATATACGGTATTGTACCCGATGAAATTGATCCGCAGAATATATGGGCCGGGAGCCAGCTTCTCCAGGTTAAAATCGCCGTTCTCCTTGGACAACACCCCGGCGACTACCGTGGAATCGGCGCCGCGCAGCAGGCCGATCGTCGCAAAGCCTATGCCCTTGCCGGTGGCCGCATCGACGACTTTGCCGAAGGCCTGTCCCGAGGAGGGCATGCCGCCAGGGCCTCCGCCGCGCCGGCCGCCTGGCTGCTGCGCCATTGTCAGGTAGGGAAACAGGAACAGACAGGCAAAAATGATTATCCTTTTCATTATAGGGTTGTTCAGGGTTAGCAAACGGGGACCGCAAGCCCCCGTTCAGTGGTATTTTAGCGGGCCAAAATTACCGGGAACAAGTGTTAACGAATGTTAAATTATGATAAGAGGAAAATCCCCAGGACGGGGTTTGGCGGCTTCCGCCAGACCGCTCCCGGCGACCACTGGGGTCACGCCCAGCGGGTGATCAGGATCTCTATGATGCCGATGAGGAATCCCAGCACACCCCCGATGATCTCCACGAAGCGGAACTCCTTTTTCATGATGCCATTGAGGATGTCTTCCAGCTTGTCGGACGAAAAGGCAGCCACCTTGTCCACGACAATTTTCTCCAGGTCCAGCTCGGCCCGGTGACTCTCGACATACTGGCGGATGAGGCGGGGCAGCATGTCCTCCATCTCCCCGACGAAGACGTCCTTGATCTTCTGGATTGTGCTGTCGCCGATGAACATAGACAGGACCGGCATGCTGTCGGGCAGCTTGTAGCGCAGGAACTCCTCAATGCGGGTGGCGATCTCAGGCAGCAGGGCCCGGATCTTTCCGGGGTCGGTGAGTTTGTCGGAGATGTCCTCGAAAGACAGCAGCTCCTCCGCCACCAGTTTACCCAGTTTTTCGGCAAACTGCTGCTGTCGCTTGGGGAAGATACCCTGGAGGGTGAACAAGCCCAGGCGCAGGGGCTTCCTCGGATGGAAAAGCATCTTGATCGCTATCAGGTTGGTGACCCAACCAATAAAGGCAGAGATAACCGGTATAAGGTAAATCATCAGCGGTAGCGAAAATTTCGGGGAATGATGTGCAAAGAAAGGTCAAATGTCCCGGATCGCCAAGGGGACGAGCCCAGAAAAAAGGTTTGGAAGGTGTGTATGAAAAACTGTAATTTTGCGCCTCCATGGTGGCCATAGCTCAGCTGGTTAGAGCATCAGATTGTGGTTCTGAGGGTCGTGGGTTCGAATCCCATTGGCCACCCATCCAGGGGCAGCGTTTCGTTTGAAGGCTTTTGCCCCAATTTTTTCCCGCCATAATACCTTGTTGCCCGAATACCCGTTGGCACAAAATCAAAATTCTTTTATCGATTTTCCATCTCCTCCGATGGCGTGTCGAAAATGAAGGGGACTTCAGTCCGTTTTCAGGATATCGGCCAGGCTTTGCAACTCCTCGAAGCGATGCGGGGTCTTGTCGTTCTCGTAGCACTTGCTCAGCTCCTCCAGGAGCAGGCGGATGATGCGGCGGTTGTCCAGGGGACGGAAAAAACGCGGGTCGCTCTCCAGTTGTATCCGCTTCAGGTAGGTCTCCACGTCCTTATCCGTGTATATCTGCCCCTGCAGCGGGTCGATGAAGAATTGGGGGGCCGGGTATTCCGGCTCATCGGTGGGTAAGAACTCGAAATAATGGTCAAAGAACCCCAGGATATACTGCCTCGGTATGTTGACGGCGAAAACAGGGATGTCGAGGCGTTCACAGAGGGTTTGATACAGTATGCCGATGGTGATGGCGTTCCCCTTGCGGCTTTCCATGACCTGGTTGATGAAGAACTGGTTGGGCCGGCTGTACGAGATCTCCGCCCCTTTCATGCCAGAAAAGCTGTATACCATGCTGTTGAGCACGTTGATCTGCTCCAGCGGCGTGAGATAATTGTTGAGTTCCAGCCAGATATTCCGTTTGATCTTCTCGATCTCGTTGAAAATGCTGTTGGAAGCAAGCTCGGGATATTGATACCGGGCCACCAGCAAAGCGCCCTGCAGCAGGTCGGGCTTCTTCTCCTGGCCCCAGCGCCGGAAATCGGCCTGCAGGTCGCTGTAATGCACCCGGTGGATCAGCAGCTCAATCCTTTCCTGTACCGATTCGTTGGGCGTTTCTTCCCAAAGCGATTCCAGGGAAGGGATGATGAGCCGTCCGTAATGCAGAATCTTCTCCGCCACGGTATCGAAGACCTCCTGGTCGGGGTCGTCGATCAGCTGAAGCAGCGCCGATATTTCTCCATTCTTTCCCATGGCAATCCGCTGTGAAGATACTGATTATTCCTCCGGGAAAACACGGGCGCTTCATCCGCCCTGCGCACACCCTACTTTTTTTTGACCGCCGGCTTGCGGGAAGCCGCTTTCTTCGCGGCACCCTTCGCGGCCGCCTTTTTTCCTTTCGCAGCCTTTTTTTCAAATGCACCCGGCTCCTGTTCGGCAATCATCTTTTTCACTTCCTCCAGGCTGAGCGCCTGCAATTCTTCAGCGCTGTACTTTTCTCCATCGGCCTTCCTTCCCAGCTTCAGCATCTTTTTGCCAAAACGGATAAAAGGACCCCAGCGACCATTTTCAATGGCGATCTTCTCCGCTTCCCAGCGCTGGATGTACCGGTTGGCTTCTTTGACCAGCTTTTTGTCTACCAACTCCTCGATGTCCTGCTGGGTAAGCTGATCGAAATTATAGGCTTTCGGCACATTGATAAAAATATCGTCGAATTTGATATAGGGTCCGAAACGGCCCCTGCCCTTGGTGACCGGCTTCCCCTTGTAATGGGCGATGGGGGCGTCGGCCTCCTGCTTCTGCCGGATGAGGGCAATGGCGCGATCCATGTCCACGGACAGCGGGTCCTCTCCCCGCGGGATGGAAATGAATTGCTCGGCCCATTTGACGTAGGGACCAAAACGCCCGGCGCCGATGACCACCTCCTTGCCCTCGAACTCCCCGAGGGTAAAGGGCAGCTTGAACAGGTCCAGCGCCTCCTCCAGGGTAATGGTCTCAATGCTCTGGTGGGGACGCAGGGTGGCGAAACGGGGTTTTTCTTCATCATCGGCCTGGCCGATCTGCACCATGGGCCCGAAGCGCCCGAGGCGGGCCGTCACCGGCTTGCCGGTTTCCGGGTCCGTGCCCAGCTCACGCTCGCCCTTGGCCCTTTCCGCATTGGCCAGGGTGTCCTCCACCCGCTGATGGAAGGGCGCATAAAAATCGCCGACCATCTGGTTCCAGGGCTTTTTGCCTTCGGCGATCTCATCGAACTCATTCTCTATCTTGGCGGTAAACCCATAGTCCATGACCTGGGTGAAGTGTTCGTTCAGGAAATCCGTCACCACGAGCCCCAGGTCCGTCGGGAACAGCTTACCCTTTTCCGCGCCGGTGTTTTCCTGCCCCGTCTGGTCGGTGATGGCGCCGTCTTTCAGCTGCAGGATGCGGTAGCTGCGCGGCGTCCCCTCCTTGTCTTTGCGCTCGACATAGCCCCGTTGCTGAATAGTGGTGATGGTCGGCGCATAGGTGGACGGACGGCCAATGCCCAGTTCCTCCAGTTTCTTGACCAGGGAAGCTTCCGTGTAGCGCGGCGCCGCGCGGCTGAAACGTTCAGTGGCGGTAAGGCTCACCAGGGGCAGGTGCTGTCCCACCGCCAGGGGAGGCAACATACCTGCGTTGTCTTCCTCGTCATCGTCATCTTTGCTTTCCATATATACCTTCAGGAAGCCGTCGAACTTCAACACCTCTCCGCTGGCGGTCAGGGGGTCCGGGCGCCCCGTCGTTTCCTGGGCGGGCAGGATGGCTATCTTGGCGGTAGTCTTCTCCGTACGGGCGTCGGCCATCTGGGAGGCGATGGTGCGCTTCCAGATCAGGTCGTACAGCTTCTGGCCGTCCGCATGGCCGATATGGGTGACGGCCAGGTCAGTGGGCCGTATGGCCTCATGGGCCTCCTGGGCGGACTGGTTCTTGGTCTGGTATTGCCTGCGCTGATGGTAGTCGCTTCCGTATTGCCTCGCGATGACAGCCTGGGCGTTTTCCAGGGCGGTCTGCGACAGGTTGACGGAGTCGGTACGCATATAAGAGATGTACCCATTCTCATAGAGTTGTTGGGCTAGGCGCATGGTGCGGGTGACTGAATAGCCGAGCTTGCGGCTGGCCTCCTGCTGCAGCGTCGAGGTGGTGAAGGGCGCTGAGGGCGTCTTTTTCCCCGGCTTCACCTGGATATCCTCCACGGCGAACGTAGCCCCTACA
>CBINPH010000202.1:0-6442 GCA_966252445.1 uncultured Chitinophagaceae bacterium
AAACGGATGTCCTCCTCGATGCGTTGGGCGGCTTCCGCGGCGCTGGAGGTCGGGGTGCCGAGGACGAAGGAATACTCGGGGATGATGCCGAAACGGTCCAGGCGGGCCGCAAAACGCCGGATCATGGCCCCGGACTGCCTGCCGCCCTTGTTCATCTGCCGGAGCAGCTGGTCATTGCCGCTCTCCGCCCCGAAGAAGATCATGCGGCAGCCCGCCTCCCGCATGAGGGCCAGCGTGCTGTCGGCATAGCGGTCCAGGGTATCGATGCGTCCTTCCCCCCACCAGGCCATCCCTTCGCCGCGGATCAGCCGGCTAAACGCCGCCGTGCGCTCTTCGGACACGAAGAAATTGTTGTCGTGGAACTCGATGGCATCCGCACCCCAGCGCTCTTTTACGTAACGGATGTCCGCAAAAATCCTGTCTGCGCTCTTGCCTTTCCAGCGGGCCTGGTAAATGGGCACCACCCCGCAGAAAGCGCAGGTGAACGGACAGCCTATGGACGAGTGATAAGCCATGGTCCGGCGGCCCAGGCAGGTCTTTCCCAGGTAGCCTTTCAGCGGATAGAGGGCATCGAGCCGCGCATAAGGGAGCGGGGGCAGGGCGTCCTGGTCAGGCAGGTCTTCACCGCGGTTGCGCAGCACCTTGCCCCCGGAAAGGCGCACCAGATGGGGTATGCCGTCCAGGGCATCTCCGGCTTCCAGGGCGTCGATCAGCTGTGGGAAGGCGCGGTCCCCCGGGCCGCGGATGACATAATCCACCCAGGGAGAGCGGACGACCGTGTCGTCGTGGTTGGCGGCGAAGTATCCGCCCCAGATCATGACCAGGCCGGGGAAGTCCTGGCGAATGCGCCTGGCCAGGGGGATGGCCTGCTGCAGCTGGGGACCGGGCATGACGCTGAAGCCGACATAACGGAACTCCCCAGTCTGCAGGTATGCCCTGATCCGGGCATAAGGATCTCCCTCCCGGTTGCCGTCCACGATCACCCAGTCATAGCGGCCGTCTACAGCAGCGGCCACCTGCAACACCGAGTTGGGAATGCGGCATTTGGACCTTGCGCTGCGTGGATTGAAAAGTAGAATTTTAGGCATTAAAACGGCTTGGCTTCCTCCGCCATCCCCCCCTTCACGGCGGCGGGCAACGGCGTCCGCTGTTCCTGCGTTTATGAGAGGGTTCCGCCGGATGATTTTTTCTGTAAATCGTGGCCCCCGCGGGCAGGGTTGCCTGCCGAGCCGGCCTGCCGCACAATCCTTGCTGACCATGCCCTTGTCTTCCCTTATCCCCGGGCGCCTTCGGCGCTGGTTCCTGGAGAGCCCGCCGCACCGCGCCTATGACCGCTGGGCCGCCCGGTATGATGCGCAGCCTGACAACCTCATGCTGGCGCTGGAAGAAGAGGTTTTCGCCGAACTGCTGCCTGCTGCCGCCCTGCAGGGGTGGCTGGCGGATATCGGCTGCGGCACAGGCCGGCACTGGCGGGCCCTGATGGCGGGCGGGGCCACGCATATCGTCGGTTGCGACCCCTCCCCGCGTATGCTGGAGATGCTGCGCAGCAAGTTCCCCGGTGCCGAGACGCTGCGGGTCCGCGGCGAGAAACTGACCGCCCTGGCCGGCGGCCGCTTCGATGGCCTGGTCTGCACCCTGGCGCTCGCGCATATCCGCCGCCTGGACCTGGCCTTCGCGGAATGGGACCGCATCCTGCGGCCCGGCGGCCATATCCTGCTGACGGACTACCATCCTGCGGCCCTGGCGCGCGGAGCCGACCGCAGCTTTCGCTACCAGGGGCGAACCGTGTACATCCGCAACTACCTGCACAGCCTCGCCGACCTGAAGGCGGCGGCCAGGCGTCGCCGCTGGGTGTTCACACGGCTGGCCGAGCGGGTCATCGACCTCCGCTGCCGCCCGTACTATGAGGCGCGGCAGGCCACAGCGCTCTACGAGCGTTTTGAGGGGTCGCCCATCGTCTACGGTTGCCTCATCAAAAAAAGCCATGATCCTGCATGAGTTACGCCTGCCGGGGCAGCTGGGCCTGCACAGCCTCCGCATAGGGGAAGGCCGCTTCCTGCCCCCGGGCAAAGGCTCCGAAAGCGGTATCCCGGCGCTGTCCCTCGGCGGCGCCTGGGCCTTCCCGGGGCTGATCAATTCCCACGACCACCTGGACTTCAACCTCTTTCCGCCGCTGGGACACGGCCCTTATCCCAATTATATGGCCTGGGGCAGAGACATCCACAGCCGGGAACGTGATCGCATACACGCCGTATTGCAGGTACCCCGCAAGCTCAGGACCCGCTGGGGCGAATACAAGAACCTGCTCAACGGGGTGACCACGGTGGTCCAGCATGGGCCCGCACCGGTGCTGCGCCCCCCGCTCATACGGGTGTTCCGCGGCAGCCAGTCCCTGCATTCCGTCGCTTTCGAAAAATACTGGCGATGGCGCCTGAACAACCCCCTGCGCCGCCAGCGGCCGGTGGCCATCCACATCGGCGAGGGTGTCGACGCCCCCGCCGCCGCAGAGATCGACGAGCTGATCCGCTGGAACCTCCTGCAGCGCACGCTGGTAGGGGTGCATGGGCTGGCCATGACCCCGGCACAGGCGGGGGCTTTCCGCGCCCTCGTCTGGTGCCCCTCGTCCAACGATTTCCTGTTCGGCAAGACCCTGCCGGTGGAGCGGCTGGCGGCGTATACGAGCCTGGTCTTCGGCACGGATTCCACGCTCACGGCCCCCTGGGATCTCTGGGCGCAGCTGCGGCAGGCCAGGCGCAGCGTCGCCGACGCCACCCTGTACGGCATGCTGACGACGGCTGCCGCCACCGTCTGGGGGCTGGACGGCAGGGGACGCCTGGCGCCGGGGATGGAGGCCGACCTGGTCATCGCCTGCCCGCCCTCGGAAGACTGGAACCTGGACGGCTTTTTTTCGCTCAGCCCCCCGGACCTGCTCCTGGTGCTCTGCCGCGGGGAGATCCTGCTCTTCGACGAGCGGCTGGCGCCGGCGCTGCGCCGCCAGGGGCTCTGCCAGGAAGGTTATGATGCTGTCAGGCTGGGCGGCACCCTGAAATGGCTGCGGGGACCGGTGCTGGAGCTGCTGCGCTGTATCCGGGAGCACTATCCGGAGGCGCCCCTGCCCCTCGAGGCGCCTTAGGGCGCCGGCAACCCCGGCAGCCTTTCTTCCGTACCCTGTAAGGCCAAGGACTTCCCTATGCCCCCTGCATCCCCTACCCTGCGTATCGGCGACTGCGGCTTCGACCGCCAACCCTGGTTTGGGAGCCCGGAAGCGGTGGCTGCAGCCCAGGCGGCGGCCTATGGTTATGCCAGCCGACTGTCGACGGAGACCGACCTGGTCATTGTCAAACATGCCGCCATCGCTGCGGAGGCCCGGATAGCGGGGGTACGCTGGCGCCTTTTTCCCAGTGGGCGGAGCATGTTCTTCGTTCCCTGGCGCGCCTGTCTTTTCCTGCGCCGGACAAACAGGGAGCTGGTTATCGTGCAGGGGCTGGTGTTCCCGCACTGGGTCATCCTCCTGCGCCTGTTCCTGGGCCGGCGCAGCCGTATCCTGCTGCAGCACCACGGCGAATTGCCGGGCCGGGGGCGGAGGCGCTGGCTGCAGCAACTGGCCGACCATTGTGTAGACGGCTATCTGTTCACCGCCCTGGGCAATGCCCGCCCCTGGAAAGAACGGGGCATCATGGACACCCGCAAGCCTTGCTTCGAGCTGCCCGAGGCCTCTACGGACTTTGTCGCGACGGAACAGGGGGCGGCCAGGGCCCGGACGGGCATCACGGGCCGTCCGGCCCTGTTGTGGGTGGGGCGGCTGAACAGGGGTAAAGATCCCGGTACCGTGCTGCGGGCCTGCGCCGCCTATTGCCGCTCCCGGCCGGAGGCCCGCCTCTACATGGTGTTCCCCGAAGACCAGCTGCCGCCCCCGCTCAAGGCTTTGCTGGAGGAGCATGAGGCCCTGCGGCAGGCTACCTGCTGCCTGGGGCGCCGGCCCCATCGCCGGCTCAGCGACTATTACGCGGCGGCCGATTACTTCCTCTCCGGAAGCCACCACGAGGGCAGCGGCTACGCCCTTATAGAGGCCATGGCCTGCGGCTGCATCCCCCTGGTCACCGACATCCCGTCTTTCCGGCGCCTCACGGACGAAGGACGATACGGGCACCTGTATCCCCCCGGTGATGCGGGGGCCCTGCTGGCCCTGCTCCGACGCCTGGATCCCACGCGGCCACAGCACCTATCCCGGCAAGTCACCGCCTATTTCCGCCAGCAGCTCTCCTTTTCAGCGATCGCCAGGGAACTGGAGGCCATCTGCAGGCGCCTCGCCGAAAAGGGCCATCACCGCGGCGGCTGAGGTGCGGGGACTGCACAGCTGTACACTGCGGTGGTCCAGCTGCGGGTCCGCCAACAGCTCGAGGGCCCGGCAGGTCATCTCTGCGGGCGTATGCACGCGGTGCCAGTGCGGCAGTCCCTCCCTGGGGGCCGGGCAGAAGCTGATCACATGGGCCCCGGCACAGAGCGCTTCCATGCAGGCCATGCTGCAGCCTTCATAGGCGGAGGGATGTAAAAAAATCCTCGCCCGGGTCATGCGCCGCAGCAGCGCCGCATGCGGCAACGCCCCCTGCAGCCGGAGTGAGGCCTCCAGTCCCAGGCTGAGGACCTGCTGCTCCAGCCGGTCTTTTTCCTGTCCTTCGCCGCAGAGCTCTGCCCGCAGCGGGAAACGGCGGGCGGCGAGGTCCCGGACCACCTCCACGAACAAGGCATACCGCTTCAGGGGGATCAGGGATCCCGCACCCAGGATATCAATGTCCCGGCGCCCGGAAGGGGGAAAGAGGGCCGGGTCCACGCCCAGCGGGATCAGGTGGGAGGGCCGTATCCCATGGCTCCGCGCGAAGGTATCGGCCAGGGAGGGGGACAGGGCGATCAGGGACCGGGGCGCCGGCCGGATAAGGGGCACCAGGCGGTTGCCGGGGCGGGCATCCTGCCCCATCAGGAAAATATAATGGGGAAGGCCATGGCGGCGCCCGAAATAGGTAGACACCAGGGCGCACTCGGTGCACCAGAAGGTCAGCAGGCCCTTCACCGGGTAGCGGCGGCGCAGGCGGCGGAGCAGCGCCCAGAGGTCCAGGATGCGGAGGCGCAGGTAAAAACCGCGGCGGCAGCCCAGGCTGATGACCGGCAACCCCTGCCAGCGGTAGCAGCGCCGGGGATGCGGATATTGCAGGGCGACGACAACGATGTGCCAGCCCGGGTATCCCTGCCGCAGGGCGCTGACCAGCTGTTGCAGCGCGGGCAGGCAGGTGCTGTCCTGTTCATCGCGGGGAAAACCCGGGCTCAGCAGGACCAGGGCAGGTGGGCCCTGGAGGCGCCCTGCCTGCCTCCGGCCCAGGAAAGACCTGTATAGCGGCATCCCTGTTGAAACGGCGCACGTCCACGCCGGGTTGCCGGCGGCGCAACCCCGGCGGCCCGGTATCCGATTATCCTGGAAATGCCGCACACAACCCTCCCCGTATGCATGACCATCAGCCCTCATCTGCCGTCAGCCTCTCGGTGGTGATCATCACCTACAACGAGGAAGCCAACATCGGGCGCTGCCTGCGCTCCCTGCAGGAACTGGCGGATGATATCGTCGTCGTGGATTCGGGATCCACGGACCGGACCCGGGAGATCTGCCGCGCCTTCGGCGCCCGCTGCCTGGTGCGTCCTTTCCCCGGCTATGGTGCCCAGAAACGGTATGCCACGGCGCAGGCCCGCTATGATCATGTGCTGTCCCTGGACGCCGATGAAGCACTCACCCCCCGTCTCCGGGATGCCATCCGCGGGGCCAAGGCCCATTGGCAGGGAGAGGGTTACGCTTTCCGGCGCCTGACCAATTTCTGCGGGCAGTGGATCCGGCATGGCGAATGGTATCCCGACCGCATCATCCGCCTGTTTGACCGCCGCTGCGCCGCCTGGCAGGGGCAGTTCCACGAACATGTGGTCCTGGACCACCCGGGCAGCCTGCACCGGCTCCCGGGCCTGCTGCTGCATTATTCCTACCGCTCGGTGGGGCATTTTCTGGCGAAGACGGAGTGTTATTCCGACTGGGGCGCCTGGACGCTGCGGCAGGCCGGCAGGAGGGCCGGCTTCTTCGCCCTGGGCATCAAGCCTGCCTACCGCTTCTTCCGGGCCTGGGTGCTGCGGCTGGGCTTCCTGGACGGATATGCAGGCTACTGCATCGCCAGGCTGACGGCCGACCGCCTCTTTGTGCAGTATGCCAAACTGCGGGAGCTGCGCAGGCAGGGCGCCGAGGTGCGGGCCCTTCCGCCGCTGCGCCGCAAAGCCCTCCCTCCCCCGAGGCGCCTGCCCCGGCTGGCCTGGACAGAAAACAGGGGCATATAACGATCATGACCCTACGCATATACAAGGACCTGTGGGGCATGCTCAGCGTCATGCTGGCAGGGCTGATTCCCCTGTC
>CBINPH010000203.1:0-6362 GCA_966252445.1 uncultured Chitinophagaceae bacterium
TGTGCCGGACCCTGCACAGGCGGGTAAAATCCAGATGATGCTGGCCGCCACGGCCATGCTGGCAAGACTATTTTTCATATGATAAGGTTTACGCGTGAACGCAGCAAAACGCCGCCGGCTACATCCAGCGGGTAATCGCTTCGCCGATCAGGTAGCCGATCACTGCAACACCCATGCCAACGATCAGCATTTCCAGCCCGCTTCTCCACAGATTGCGCCCTGTGAAAAAACTCCGAGCAGCACCCACGATGAAATGCACGCCCATAGCCAGCCCGAAGGCCAGCCCGATCGCCGTCGTTCCGGACCAGAAGAAAAATGGCAGCACCGGTATCAGTGCGCCGATGGCCGTGGCCAGGCCCGTCAGCCAGGCTTCCCGCCATGGGCTAAGAGCCGCTGAGGTAATACCCAGTTCTTCCCGCACCTTCTCTTCCAGGGCTTTTTGGGGGTCCTCCAGCACACTGTTCGCCAGGTCGCGTGCGGTCTCCGCCTGCATACCTTTCGCTTCGTAAATAATCGCGAGCTCCTCAGCTTCCAGTTCGGGCATCAACCGGATCTCCTCGGCCTCCATCTCTTTTTCGTGGATATATACTTCCTGTTCGCTCTTGGCGGCCAGGTAACCGGATGCTCCCATGGACAAGGCGTCCGCAATCAGCCCTGCCAGCCCCGACACCAGGATGAAATGAGGGTCGGCCTTAGCGCCGACGACCCCCGCGATGAGTCCGAAATTGGCGGTCAGGCCGTCATTGAACCCGTAAACGATGTTGCGCAGCAAACCTCCCGAACCCATGCGGTGCCACGGCTCCGTTTCACGGCCCATCAGGTCCCCCAGTTCCCGGGCATGACCTGCCGAGTCCCGGGCCAGGTCCAGGGCCAGATCCCGTGTCGGCTGATGGGTGCTTTCCCGGTAGAGCCCCAGGTAAGACTTGACCTCATGGCCCTCCTCCCTCAACATGACGGCCCGCAGCCATCCGGCTCCCCATGCTTTGGCTACCCGCGCCATCAGGCGTGCTTTGAGTGTCGGACGCCGTGGAATGGCGGTGGTTTTTTCGGAATGGAGCAGTTCCATCCAGGCCGCGACATGCCTGGACTCGATGGCCTGCAAGCGGCCAAAACGGTCTTTTTCCTTGGGATCGGTGCTTAGCCCGCTCAGGACCTCGTAAAGGTATGCTGCGTCGATTTCTTCCCGGAGATGCCTTATCCAGGTTTTTTGCGGGGTATTCATCGACCATAAAGTTAACGTAAATTCGCATGGCCACCTTCCAAGCCTTATACGCTGGTTTGGTACCTTAGTGCGAAAAAACAGGCGGATGCAACATTCACTGGCGGACGAAAATTACCTGAAGGCCATCTTTCACCTCTCTGGTGACGATGGGGTGGCGGTGTCCACCGGTCTACTTGCGGACTATCTGAATGTGAGCTCGGCCTCGGCGACCGACAAGATGAAACGCCTTGACAAGAAAGGATGGGTCCGTTATCAAAAATCCAGAGGAGTCCTGCTCACAGCGGACGGAAGGACCATTGCCGTTTCGGTTATCCGGAGACACCGGCTATGGGAACAATTCCTTGTTCAGGTTTTGGGCTTCGGGTGGGATGAAGTCCATGACATCGCCGAGCAGCTGGAGCATGTCCATTCGGCCACGCTGGTGGAACGGATCGACCGGTACCTGGAATATCCGGCGGTGGATCCCCATGGAGACCCCATTCCCGATCAGCAGGGAAAAATCGGGGAGTTGCAGTTGATGAACCTGGCCGATGCACCGGTGGGCCATACCCTGCGCATTGCCGCGGTAGCGAACCATGATAATGAATTCCTCCGCTTTCTTAATAAAAAGGGACTCGCTATGCACAGCCGCCTCACCCTCCAGGGGCGGGAAATCTATGACGGCAGCGTCAGCCTGTCGGTGGATCAAAAGAAACCTGTGGTGCTGAGCGGACATGTGGCCCGACAGATTTGGGTGGAGGATGTACCCGAATAGGACTTCATGGACCGGGACGGCTGCCACGCCCCCGCGCGTACCATATGTAGCGTACGCGCACCCTGGATCGACTTTCTGCCGCAGGAGGGCGGAGGCGCGGAAATTCTCTACCTTTGCGCCATGGCGGAACCCAAGACCGTAGCGCTGCATACCCTCGGCTGCAAGCTGAATTTTTCCGAAACCTCGGCCCTTGGCCGGATATTGGAAAAGGAAGGCTACACCCAGCGCCCGTTCGAGGAGGAGGCAGACCTGTACGTGCTAAATACCTGCTCGGTCACGGAAAATGCAGACAAGGAATGCCGCCAGCTTATTCGCCGTATCCGCCGGCAGGCACCCCACAGTACGGTTGTGGTTACGGGCTGCTATGCCCAGCTAAAGCCGGGAGAGATAGCCGCCATGGAGGGCGTGGACCTGGTGCTGGGGGCCGCAGAAAAATTCAATATTGCCACGCATGTCCGGGAATTGGTCCGGGATGGGGGCGCCAGAATCTGTTCCTGTGATATAGAAGATGTCAAGGGCTTCCATGCTGCCTATTCCCTGGGAGATCGCACCCGTACCTTTTTGAAGGTGCAGGACGGTTGCGATTACCATTGTTCTTTTTGCACAATTCCGAGGGCGAGGGGCAGGAGCCGGAGCGACATGGTGGCGGCCGTGACCGAGCATGCCCGCAGGCTGGCGGCGCAAGGTGTCAAGGAGATCGTGCTGACGGGAGTCAATTTGGGTGACTTCGGCAAAGGACCGGAAGGCAACCCCCGTAAGCAGGAAAGTTTCCTGGACCTTTTGCAGGCCCTTGAAACTGTGCCGGGCTTAGAGCGTTACCGTATATCTTCCATAGAGCCCAACCTCCTCACCGAGGATATCATTGCCTTTGTCGCTTCTTCGGCCAAATTCATGCCCCATTTTCATATCCCGCTTCAAAGCGGGTCCAACAGGATTCTGGCGCTGATGCGCCGGCGCTACCGCAGGGAGCTGTATCGCAGCCGGGTGGAGGAGGTCGTGAAGCGCATGCCCCATGCCGGCATCGGCGTTGACGTGATCACGGGTTTTCCTTCGGAGTCGGAAGAGGATTTCCAGGACACCGTGGCCTTCCTGCGCGACCTGCCGGTATCCTATCTTCATGCATTCACCTATTCGGAAAGAGAACACACGGATGCCCTTTCCCTGGCTCCGGTGATACCGGTGCCCATACGCCAGGAAAGAACCCGCTTTTTACGGAACCTTTCCCATCAGAAGATGCGGTATTTCATAGAACGTCATCGTGGCCAGCGGCGCCCCGTGCTTTTTGAAAGCCGGAACCGCCAAGGAATGGTCGAAGGCTATACCGACAATTATATCCGCGTGAGCGCACCATACCGGCCGGAATGGGAAAACTGCATTGTCGACTGGGAAATCAGCTAAGATTATTGCCCATTCCAGGTGGTGCCCTGCACGGGCGCTATAACCGGCATGGGCCGGCCTGACCGGATACTGCAGATAGGATGATAATTTTTTTTTGAAAAATCTTTTTTCACCCTATCTTTGCGCTCCCGTCAACGGGATGAATATCCACGATCACCTGGCGGAGCATCATTGACTTAAGGGAGCATAGCTCAGCTGGTTTAGAGCATCTGCCTTACAAGCAGAGGGTCCGCGGTTCGAACCCGTGTGCTCCCACATCGTACAGTAAAAGGTTTCAGTCGTTCGCTGAAACCTTTTTCGTTTTCCATACACCCGAGGACAGAAAAAGCCGTGGTCGTCCGGCCACTTCCCGGCAGCCTTTTTCCCGCGGCATCTTTGTGGGCCGCGACAGAACGGCCGTTAGCGCTTATTTCCAGACCGGCCCGGCCCCCGATGACAAGGACGGTTGCCGGCCACGGATCACTGGCCAGCCATCATGCCACTCGATACGGTCCATGAGCATGGGGCGCCGCGTGCCTTTTCCGTTCCGGTGGCCGGGGTGCTGTTTGGCGATAGCGTGATATACCATCCATGTCTGGCCGGCATCGTCCGTCACGATGTCGCCATTGTGGCCTGTCCCTACGAACCCACTGTCACCGGGATTGCCTTCCAGCAAGAGGGTGCCGCCGCCTCTGAGCAAGTCCCGGCCATCCTTGTCCAGATAGGGGCCCGATAGCTGGGTGGCCCGGCCGACAAGGACATGATATGTACTCCGCCCGCCATCGCAGCAGGTTCCGGTGGATCCGAAATAGTAATAAAACTTCCCTCTGCGGTAGATATAAGACCCTTCGAAGCGGTTATCGGCGATCCGGAATTTTTCCCCCTGGATCGAGGTTCCGTCCGCCGACAGGAGGATGCCGTAGATCCCGTGGAAGCTTCCCCAGAACAAGTATAATTTCCCTTTGTCCACCAGGAGGAAAGGGTCGATGGAGTTGGGGACCCCGATCTCCTTGCTGGAAAAGAGCTTTCCCCTGTCGGTAAAGGGGCCTTCCGGACGGTCGCTGACGGCGACGCCGATGCCCGGGTTGGGGTCGTCCCAATATGAATAGGAATAATACATCAGGTATCCTCCCCCGTGGTAGGTCACGTCAGGAGCCCATATGCCACCCCCATCCTTTTTCCAGGCCGGCTTCACCGGCAGGGCGTCCCGGACGAACGACCAGTGGATGAGGTCCGTGGATCGCAGGACCGGCAGGGTATAGGGGCCCCCAAGCCCATCCTCGCGCCAGTTGCTGTTGGTGGCATAGGCGTAAAAATACCCGTCGGGCGCCTGGACGAGATTGGGATCCGGGAAATCGTGGTCCCAGATGGGGTTTCGATAGGACAGGGAGGAAGTGTCGGTCGTGGTTGCGGGCCGGTTTGTGCCGCAGGCCGCCAATATGGACAAGGCGGCGAGGACCGGAATAGAGCGTTGCGGGACCATGCGTATATGTCTTTTGCGTCTTTCGATTGGGGGGCAAGATAGTCCCTTCTTAGGAATATGTGGGCGAGCCGGGGCCGCCGACATCCTCAATTGTTAAAGACATGTAAAAATTTCAGCGATGACCAGGGTACGGGTTAGGCTTTCCCGGCTGTTATGCGTACCTTGCAACCTTTCTATCGGGGCCCAAGTGGGGCTGTGTTTTCTGCCCGACGTGAGGACCGTTCATCGGCTATCCTGATTCCCCTTTAACCCGCTATAGAACCACGTTGCCGCCCGGGTAACCTGGACCCATGGATATGAAATTCAAGGCCAAGCACGGATTTTGGATCGCGTCCCTCGTCGTAGGGATTACCTTTATTTCACTCGCCTTTTCCGGCGGTCTGGGCTCACGCACGACCACGGCGGCTGTCGCCACTCCGGCCCCGGATACCATCCAGGCTCCGGCCAACCTCATGTTCGGCCTCCCCGTCGACTCATTCAAGGTGATCAGTGACAAAATCCGGCGCAATGAGTTCCTGGCCAACATTCTCCGGGAACACCATACGGATCCGCAGACCATTGCCAACCTCGTTACCCTTTCACGGGACGTATTCGATGTGCGGAACCTTCGGGCCGGAAACACTTATACCCTGTTTTGTGACAGGGATTCCCTGGCGAAAGCTTGCTATTTTGTGTATCAGCCGAATCCGGTGGACTATATCGTGTACGATCTCAGGGATTCCGTCAGGATATATACAGGCCGCAAGCCGGTGACCACGGAGCAGAAGCAGGTATCGGGCGTGATCCAGACATCGCTTTTCGAGACCCTGGACGACGAGTCCGCGGATCCGGCGCTGGCTTTAGAGCTTGCGAAGATCTTCGCCTGGGACATCGATTTCTACGGGATTAAGAAGGGGGATTGGTTCAAAATCGTCTATGACCAGCAGTACGTGGATGGTGAGCCAGTGGCCCTGGGCCGGATAAAATCGGTCGTGTTTGACCATGATGGCCAGCCGTATTTTGCTTTCTATTTCAAAGGCGACAGCGCCGGTGTGGAAGGATACTATGATCAGCATGCCAAGAGCCTGAGAAAGGCATTCCTGAAGGCCCCCCTCAAGTTCTTCCGCATCACCTCCCGGTATACCATGCACCGTTTCCACCCTGTCCAACATCGTATGAAGGCCCATCTCGGGACGGACTATGCCGCTCCGACCGGGACGCCCATCATGTCCACGGCCGCCGGGGTAGTGGTCGAATCCCGGTATACGCAGTTCAACGGGAATTATGTGAAGGTTCGGCATAACTCCGTGTACACCACCCAGTATCTCCATATGAGCCGCCGGGCCGTCCGCGTGGGGCAGCATGTCTCCCAGGGACAGGTTATCGGCTATGTGGGCAGTACGGGCCTGGCTACCGGCCCCCATGTGTGTTACCGGTTTTGGAAAAACGGCCGGCAGGTAGACCCGGCACGGCAGCATTTTCCTCCTGCCGAGCCGATCGGCGAGCGCGATATGCCCGCTTTCACCCAGCTGGTTCAGGAACAAACG
>CBINPH010000204.1:0-6356 GCA_966252445.1 uncultured Chitinophagaceae bacterium
CGGGGCGGCACTTCCTGAGGGAGGGGAAGGCCGTATCGCGGTCTACGGCGCCCGCGTGCACAACCTGAAGGATATCAGCCTCGACATACCCAAGAACCAGCTGACGGTCATCACCGGCATCAGCGGCAGCGGCAAGTCCTCCCTGGCCTTCGATACCATCTATGCCGAAGGACAACGCCGTTACCTCGAAAGTTTTTCGGCCTATGCCCGACAGTTCATCGGCGACATGGAGCGCCCCGACGTGGACAAGATCACGGGGCTGTCCCCCGTCATCTCCAGAGAGCAGAAGACCACCAACCGCAACCCCCGCTCCACGGTGGGCACGGTCACCGAGGTATACGACTTCCTGCGCCTGCTCTTCGCCCGCGCCGGCGTGGCCTATTCCTACCGTACCGGCAAGAAGATGGTGCGCTTTTCCGAGGAGGAGATCGTGGAGCATCTGTTTACCCATTACCCCGGGCGCAAGCTGGTGCTGCTGGCCCCCCTGGTGCGGGGACGCAAGGGCCATTACCGCGAGCTCTTCGAGCAGCTGCGCAAGCAGGGCTATGCCCGCGTGCGCATTGACGGGGAGCTCGTCGAGCTGAAGCCGCGCCTGCAGACCGACCGGTACAAGATCCACGACATAGAGCTGGTGACGGACCGCATCCTGGTCAAAGATGACCAGCGCAGCCGCATTGCCCAGAGCGTGCAGCAGACGCTGCAGCTGGGCAAGGACCTGCTGTTCGTGATGGACCACGACAGCGGGCGCCTCACCCAGTACAGCCGGCACCTGATGTGCGAGGATACGGGCATCTCCTACGAGGAGCCCTCTCCCAACAGTTTCTCCTTCAACTCCCCCTATGGGGCCTGTCCCCGCTGCAAGGGGCTGGGCACCATCTATGAGATCGACATGGACGAGGTGGTCCCCGACGCAGGCAAGTCCATCAACGAGGGCGCCATCGTGCCCCTGGGTGAGGCTCGCGACTCGTTCAGCTTCCGGCAGGTGCAGCAGCTGGCCCGCAAGCACCGTTTCTCGCTGTCGGCGCCCTACCGCGACATCCCTGAAAAGCTGCGCAACGTCCTGCTCTTCGGCGACGAGAACGGCAAGCTGGAGATCGACATGAGCTTCGACGGGGCGCCCGCCTACTATGCCACCGAGTTCGAAGGCATCGTCAACATGGTCCGGCGCTATTTCCACGACAGCTCCTCCGAGCAGATCCGCAGCTGGGCCGAGAAGTTCATGCGCCTGGCAACCTGCCCCGAGTGCGGGGGCACGCGCCTGCGCACCGAAAGCCTCTGGTTCCGCATCGCCGACCAGAACATCGCCGGGCTGGCCGCCATGGACCTCGGCGCCCTGCGCGACTGGTTCGACGGCCTGGAGGAGCGCCTGGACGCCCGGCAGAACCTGATCGCCAGGGACCTGCTGAAAGAGATCCGCGACCGCCTCCGCTTCCTGCTCAACGTGGGGCTGGACTACCTGAGCCTGGACCGTTCCTCCCGCTCCCTCAGCGGCGGCGAGTCGCAGCGCATACGCCTGGCCACCCAGATCGGTTCCCAATTGATGGGCATCACCTATATCCTGGACGAGCCCAGCATAGGGCTGCACCAGCGGGACAACCACCGCCTCATCGACTCCCTGAAAGGGCTCCGCGACATCGGCAACACGGTGATCGTGGTGGAGCACGACAAGGACATCATGCTGCATGCCGACCACCTGGTGGACATCGGCCCCGGCGCCGGCCACCACGGCGGCCATGTCGTCGCCGCCGGCAGCCCGGATGAGGTGCTGCGCCTGCATACCGCCACGGCGGATTACCTCAACGGGAAAAGGGAGATCCCCGTGCCGCGGCAGCGCCGCCGCGGCCACGGAAAGAAGCTGGTGCTGAGCGGCTGCAGCGGCAACAACCTGAAGAACGTGCGCGCCACTTTCCCTCTGGGCACCTTCATCTGCGTGACAGGGGTGTCCGGCAGCGGCAAATCCACGCTCATCAATGAGACGCTGTATCCCATACTCTCCCGCCATTTTTACCGGGCCAAGGCCGCCCCGCTGCCGTACAAGAGCATCCGCGGCCTGGAGCATATAGACAAGGTCATCGAAATAGACCAGTCGCCCATCGGCCGTACGCCGCGCAGCAACCCCGCCACCTACTGCGGCTTCTTCACCGACATCCGCCAGCTGTATGCCCAGGTGCCGGAGGCGCGGATCAGGGGCTACAAGCCCGGGCAGTTCTCCTTCAACGTCCGCAGCGGGCGCTGCGACGTCTGCGAGGGCAGCGGCATGCGCATGATCGAAATGAACTTCCTGCCCAACGTCTACGTCCCTTGCGAAAAATGCAACGGGCGCCGCTACAACCGCGAGACGCTGGAGATACGCTACAAGGGCAAGTCCATCGCCGACGTGCTGGACATGACCGTGGACGACGCCGTGCTATTCTTCGAAGCGCAGCCTTCCCTGTTCCGCAAGATCCGGATGCTCCAGGAGGTGGGGCTGGGCTACATCACCCTGGGCCAGTCCGCCGTCACCCTCTCCGGGGGCGAGGCCCAGCGGGTGAAGCTCTCCACCGAGCTGTCGAAGAAGGATACGGGCAGGACCCTGTATATCCTCGACGAGCCGACCACGGGGCTGCATTTCCAGGACATACAGCTGCTGCTCGACGTACTCAACAAGCTGGTGGACCGCGGCAACACCGTGCTGGTCATCGAGCATAACCTGGACATCATCAAGACGGCGGACTACCTCATCGACCTGGGCCCCGAGGGCGGCGCCGGCGGCGGACGCATCCTTTTCGAGGGCAGCCCCGAAGACATCCTGCATTGCGCCGAAAGCCATACCGGGAAATTTCTGGCGGCGGAGCTGAACTAAGCGCCGTATCATTGCAAAAAAAAGTACGCCATGAAGCAGGCATTTGTATTCCCGGGCCAGGGCGCGCAGTTCACCGGCATGGGCAAGGAGCTGTTCGAGAACAACGTGGAAGCCGAGGCCGACTTCGAGAAGGCCAACGAGATCCTGGGCTTCCGCATCTCCGACATCATGTTCGAAGGCAGCGCCGAGGAGCTGAAGGAGACCCGGGTGACGCAGCCCGCCGTCTTCCTGCATTCCATCATCGCCTTCCGTTGCAAGGCCGACGACGCCCCCGACATGGTGGCTGGCCATTCCCTGGGCGAGTTCTCCGCCCTGGTGGCCGCCGAGGTCCTGGACTTCGAAGACGCCCTGCGCCTGGTGGCCGTCCGCGCCGGCGCCATGCAGGAAGCCTGTGAAGCGTCGCCGTCCACCATGGCGGCGGTGCTGGGCTTGGAGGATGAGGTAGTGGAGCGCATATGCGGGGAGGTGCAGCGGGATACGGGCGAGGTGGTCGTAGCCGCCAACTACAATTGCCCGGGGCAGCTGGTCATCTCCGGCTCACTGAGCGGCATCGACACCGCCTGCGATCGCCTGAAGGCCGCCGGCGCCCGGCGGGCCCTGGTGCTGCCGGTGGGCGGGGCCTTCCACTCCCCGCTGATGGCGCCGGCCCAGGCCAAGCTGGAGGCGGCGATCGCCGCGGCCGCCTTCCGCGACCCCATCTGCCCCGTGTACCAGAACGTGGCCGCCCGCGCCGTGACCGACCCCGCGGAGATCCGCCGCAACCTCGTCAACCAGCTGACCAGCCCCGTGCGCTGGACCCAGTCGGTGCGCGCCATGGTCGCCGACGGCGCGGGGCGCTTCATCGAGTCGGGCCCCGGCCAGGTCCTGCAGGGCCTGATCCGCAAGATCGACCCGGCGGTAGAGACACAGGGCTTCAGCTGAAAAGGCCAACCCCTCCGGGCGGCCCGGTGAGGGCCGGCAGAAAACAGGCCACGGGCCCAAGCTAAAGAGGGGAGGGAAAAGCAGCCGTGAGGAAATAACGGGGGTGTACAGGCTAGAGCTCCAGGCTGACGTTCACCCATTCCGGATCAAAGGCCGCGGGATATTTTTGGTAAAAATGTATGGCCGGCTCGTTCCACTCCAGTACCTGCCAGTTCATGCCCTGCAGCCCCCGCGCTTTCGCCTCTTCGATGAGGCAGTCGAGCAGCAGCCGGCCTATCCCCCGCCCCCGCATGTCGCGGGTGACCAGGATATCCTCCAGGTACATGCGCTGTCCTTTCCAGGTAGAAAAACGGATGTAGTACAGCGCGAAGCCCACCAGCTTTTCGCCTGCTTCGGCCGGCACGGTGGCGACGAAGGCCCACCATACGGGATGCTCCCCGAAGCCGCTGTCGGCAAAATGCTCCGGGCTCACGGTCACGGCGTCGGGGGCGCGTTCATACACGGCCAGCTCCCGCACCAGCTCCAGGATTTGCGGGCAGTCTCCGCGCTCGGCGCGGCGTATGGTGATGTCCATGGGTATGTATTTTTCAGGTTAGCCGCGACGATGCTCAGGGCCGCAGCGCCTGTTCCAGGTCATGGAGCAGGTCGTCGGCCGTCTCTATGCCCACGCTCATGCGGATCAGCCCGTCGCCGATGCCGGCAGCCAGGCGCTGCTCCCGGGGCACCCCGTAATGGGTCATCGACGCCGGATGGCAGACCAGGGTGTCGCAGGTGCCCAGCGAGACGGCCCGCACGCAGAGCTGCAGGCGGTCGATGAAACGCACGCCGGCCTCCAGGCCGCCCTTCAGCTCGAAGCTCATCATGGCGCCGGGATGCCGCATCTGCTTCTGCGCTATGGCGTAGTCGGGATGGCTCTCCAGACCGGGGTAGTTGACCAGGGACACGGCGGGGTGCCGGTCGAGGAAGGTGGCCACCCGCATGGCGTTGTCGCAGTGCCGTTCCATGCGCAGCTCCAGGGTCTTCATGCCCAGGGTGAGCAGGTAGGCGTCGAAGGGGTTGGCGTTGCCGCCCAGCAGGCGGTGGATGACCACGACACGCTTGTTCATCTCTTCCAGGTCCCGGCCCACCAGCACGCCGCCGATGGCGGAGCCATGGCCGTTCAGGAACTTGGTGGTGGAATGGAACACATAATCGGCCCCATAGCGGAATGGCTGCTGCAGGTAAGGGCTGGCGAAGGTGTTGTCCACGGCGGTGACCAGGCCCTGTGCCCGTCCGAGGGCCAGACAGGCTTCCAGGTCCACGCAGCGCAGCGTGGGGTTCGCCGGCGTCTCCAGGTACATCATCTTGAAGGGCCCCTGGCTGCGCAGGGCCTCTTCCACGTGGCCGGGGTCATGCATGTCGACGATCACCGTCTCGACGCCCAGGCCCGGCAGAATCTTCTGCAGGAGCTCGTCGGTGCCCCCGTACAGCGAAGGATGGGTGAGCACCTTGTCGCCGGCGGAGAGGTGCGCCATAAACAGGGTAGTCAGCGCCGCCATGCCCGAGGCATGCAGCAGCGCCCTGGCCTGCAGGGGCCGCCCCTGTTCGTCGCTGAGGCCCCGGGTCTCCAGCAGGGCGATCTTGTGCTCCGCCTCGGTGAACGAGGGGTTGCCCCAGCGGGAATAGATGTAGCCCGGCTCCTTGCCGCTGAAACGGTTCATGCCCTGTTCAGCCGTGTCGAAGACGTAGGTGGAGGAAGCGTATATGGGCGTCAGGTGGGCGTGGTTGGGGTCGGGGACGTGGCCGCCGTGGACGCAGGCTGTGCCGAAGCCTGGCTGGTAACTGTCGTCCTCCCCGGGGGTCTGGCTCATGGTAATGTTGTACTTTTATGCCCCAAAAGTACCACTAAATCACAGACTGTGAAAGCATTGCTGATGGACCTTGCGGGGTACCACGGCTGGGCCAACGCCCGCCTGGTGGAGACCCTGCTGCAGCTGCCGGAGGAACGCTGGCGGCAGGAAGTGAACGCCAGTTGTCCCACCCTGGACATCCTGTTCCGCCATGTCCTGCAGGCAGAGCGCATATGGCTGCGGCGCCTGCAGCTGGCCGAGGCCCCGGAGCAGCTGGATGAAGCGTTGACCTTCCCCGAGCTGGGGAGCCAGCTGCTGGCGCACAACAGGGCGCTGGAGGAATGGATAGCGTCACGGCCGGAGCCGTACTTCGAGCATGTGATCGCCTACTATGACTTGAAAAAGCGGCATTTCAAGGTGCCGGTATACCAGGTGCTGCTGCAGCAGTTCCACCATGGCACTTACCACCGGGGACAGGCGGTGGTCATGCTCCGGGAGCTGGGCGAGACCCGCCTGCCGGGGACGGACTATATCCTCTATAAGCGACAATGACGGTTGACGCGGCGGCCTTGCTCAGGCGCCGGCACCGTCGTAGGCCCACTTGACGTAGATGGCCCCCCAGGTGAAGCCCCCGCCGAAGGCGGCGAGGACCAGGTTGTCGCCCTTGTGGAGCTGCTTCTCCCATTCCCAGAGGCATAGGGGGATGGTGGCGCAGGTGGTGTTGCCGTAGCGCTGGATGTTGATCATCACCTTTTCTTCGGGCA
>CBINPH010000205.1:0-6310 GCA_966252445.1 uncultured Chitinophagaceae bacterium
GAACCGCCTCAGTTGAAGCGGTTGCTGTAGTAATACGCGTTGTAATAATAGGGCTTGGACTCGATCTCTTTGACGATGCTCTCGATGTCGGCATCCTGCTGGCGGTTGTACTGGTTTTTCAGGTTGCTGCCGAAGAAGAAAGCCACGGTTTGCCAGAGCCGCGCAGAAAAGCCCCCTTTCAACTCCTTGATGATGCTGTAACAATCGTCCCCGGTCTCCCGGTAGATCAGTTTGATGAGCACCTTGCCCTGGTAGACCGAGAGGTCCTCGATCTTGGGGCCGAAGCGCTGCTTCATTTCCTGCTCTTTGCCGTTGAGGTACTGCTTGCGCTGGTGGCGGTTATCCAGGGAGTCCAGGTGCTGGTCCACATCGCGAAGCACGCCCGCGGCGATGCGGGCATAGGGATAGGTCACATACACGGCGTTGCGCAGGCGGTTCCACTCCCGCACCCGTTTGGCCAGGTGCGAAGGGGCCCTGGCGGTAATGTCCAGCTCCGGCAGCATCACCCAGGGAATGGTGTCCTTGCCGTCAATGTAGCTGAACACCAGACGGCTGCTGTCGCCGGCTGCCGGGGCTTGCCCGCGGACGGCGCCCATGATCAGCATCAATGCGCAAGTGGCTGTCCAGGTTTGTAAAAGCCTCATGCCGGTGGTTGCTTTCCGTAAAAGTACAAATATCCGTGCATCCGTCATATCCTGGCCCGGCCGCCGCTCAGGGCTGGGCCATGGGATAGCCTTGGTCTATCCAGTCCGCCTTGAGATTGCGGGGCAGGTTCAGCAGCCAGGGATGCCGGAAGCCCATGGCGAGCAGGGTCCTGAACGCCGGCCGCACGTTGGGGCATCGCGCGACGGGGCAGCAGCCGCAGTAGATCACCACCTCCCTGTCGCGGGACAGGGTGTCCAGCAGGGCCCGCAAGGAGGCCATCCCCGCTTTCTCGCCGGCGGGACCCGTGGACAGTGCGCCCCGGACAAGGCCGGCCGGTCCTACGTCGATGACCAGGGGCCGTCCGGAGGCCGGGGCCTGCAGCCTGGCGGCCAGGGTGGCCGGGGCCATCAGCTGTGCCGCTGTCCAGGGCTGGCCCTGGCCGGACTGCGCCGCAGCGGGCAGGAGGCCGAAGGCCCCGCAGAGCAGCAGGCATAAGGTTTTCAGGCAAAGCGGCATGAGACAGCGGTTTGGGCCGCGGCGGCATGACAGATACCGCAGGCCGGTTCAGGAATGATCCACCAGGCGTTCCCGCGGCGGGGCCACGGCTTGGGGCGCAGGCCGGCGCCGACGCAGGCGTCGCAGCGCCGAGGCGATGCTCATGGCAAAGCCGACGATCATCACCACAACCCCGGCCCAGACCAGGTTGATGTAGGGAAACACATAGGCTTTCATCACGATGTAGTCGTTGACCACCCCGGATTGTTTGACCTGGAGCTGGATCTTTTTCTGTTCGGGCAGTACCTTGTCGAAACGCAGGTACAGCGCCAGGGCCGGCACGGTGTCTTCGACGTAATGCTGGTAGGCCGAGTCCCGCAGGTAGTAAATGGGCATGGCCGTATAGTCGTGCCCGCGCTTGTCGTGGATCTGCAGCGACGCGCCCACCGCCAGGTCACCCGGCTCCGGCACATATGCGGCCCGCCGGGGCTGGGTCTGGATGCGGTCCAGGCGGATGTAACCATCGGCAAAGAAGATGGTGTCCCCGGGCTGTACCTGGTAGGACTTGTAGGCAGCCGTGTCATCCATCTTCGAGGGATCGAACACGGAGGTCACATAGGTAAAGATGTCTTTGTTCCAGTAGCGCTTGGCGTCCGGGTTGGCGATGAGACCTTCCTGCCCCTGGGGGTTGATGAAGGCGTCCGGATACAGGTCAAAGGACTCCACGACCCGGCCCTGCTTGTCCCGCTTCACATAGTTCACGCGGTAGTAACGCTTGGGGTCCTTGGGGGCCGTGGAGTCCCCCATATACGTCACCGTATAGCTGCCCATGGTCATGGGGCTGTGGCGGGGCAGGTAGATGTTCTCCCTGGACTTGGTCGCTTCGGCGCTGCCGGTGGGAAAATATCCGTCCAGCAAGCCCATATCGTCGTGGGATATGGCCGTTTGGTTGGAGGCGGAGATAACCATGCCGACCAGCATGAGGGCGAAGCCGGCGTGGGCCACCGACGCCCCTGCCTGGCGCATGCGCCCCTTCAGGGCCACGGCGATGTAGCCCACATTGGCCACCACGGCATAAAGGCTGGCGACCAGCAGCAGGTAGAGGGCGACGAGAAAGCCGATGCCATGCTCGTGGTAATGGATGCCCCCGAAGACAACCACCAGGGCCGCCAGGACGGCGGCGGCCAGGCTGGGCAGCCAGATCTTTTTCCGGAACCATCCCCCGGGAGTCTGCCGGTACCGCAGGTATTGGATGAGGGCAGTGCCCATGGCCACGAGCACGCCGATGAAGACCTGTACCTTGTTGTAATGGAACTTGACGTCCACCGGCTGGGCAATGTTGGTATTAAACAGCTTGTTCCATACGGGCGTGGACGTACTGAAGCTGATGAACAGCGCCGAGAGCAGCAGCACCAGTGCGCCCACGAACATCCAGAACTCCCGGGAACTGAGGGCTTCTTCTTTGCGCAGGGCGGGGATATGCCTGTAGCGCAGGAAAAAAAGCCCGAAGCCCGCGACCAGGAAAACCCCCAGGAAAGCCAGCAGCTGCCCGCTCATCCCCAGGTCCGTGAAGGCATGCACCGAGGTCTCGCCCAGGATCCCGCTGCGGGTGAGGAAGGTGGAGTACAGCACCAGCAGGAAGCTGATCAGGAACAAAAAGAAGGTGACCCGTAACGAATGCCCGGTATGCCGGTAGGCCAGCAGGGTATGGATGCCCGCTACCAGGGTCAGCCAGGGCACCAGGGAGGCGTTCTCCACCGGGTCCCAGGCCCAGAAGCCCCCGAAGGACAGCGATTCATAGGCCCAGGCGGCCCCCATCATCACGCCCAGCCCCAGGATCATGCCGGAGAACAGGGCCCAGGGCAGGGCCGGGCGGACCCAGCCGCTGTAGTCTTTTTTCCAGAGCCCGGCCACGGCAAAGCAGAAGGGGATGATGGTCGACGCAAAGCCGCAAAACAGCACCGGGGGATGAATGGTCATCCAGTAGTTCTGCAGCAGGGGGTTCAGCCCCCGGCCGTCGGTCAGGAACTGCAGGTAGTTGGCGTTCGCAAAGAGGGGCATGCCCGGGTTGTCCTCCCGGAAAAGAATGAACGGATTGCTGCCCACCTTGTAGCCGAAGATGTAAATGCCCAGCACCATGGAGGCCAGGCATACCTGGGCGAAGGACATCACGGTCATCACCGGTGCTTCCCAGCGCCGGGCGCTGAACAGCAAAATGGTGCCCAGTACGCAGTTCCATGCGGCCCAGAGCAGGAAGCTTCCCTCCTGCCCGTTCCAGAGGCTGGACAGCAGGAATTTGAAAGGCAGGTCCCGGTTGGTATACTGCCAGACATAGGCGTACTCGAAATAATGATGGAAAAGAATCCAGGACAGCAGGGCGAAGACGCCCAGGATGCCCACCACCTGGGTCAGGAAGGCGCCGCGGCCGATCCGCCGCCAGGAGCGCTCCCCTTCGGGATCGCCGGCCCTGGTGCTGGACATATACGCGATGGTCGCAACGATGGACGACACGAAAGACAGTACCACCAGAAAATGCCCCAATCGCCCGGGTAGAAGATGCTCGCCAATATAAGTCGTGTCCATCGGTATCTGCTTAGTGCCTCCCCGTATGCCGGGCCGCCTTGGGTGACGGTACAAATGATCAAAACGAATCCTCCGGACCGCTTACAGGCGGGCCTGGATATCCCTGCTTACCGCCTCCTGGTCCTCCTTATACTTGGACGGGCATTTCATCAGGATGTGGGAACAACGGAAGACGTCGTCCTGCCCCATGGCCCCGGTCAGGACGATCTGCTCCGACTTTTCGAAATCCGTGGGTTTCGTGCCGTTGAACACCACCTTGCGGGTGTGTCCGGCCTTGTCGGTCATGTAAAAACTGAAAAGGTTGGCGTCTTTCTGGGGATCGTACTGCATTTCCCGCGTCGTGTCGAGAACGCCGATCACATGAAACTCCTTTCCCGGCTTCTCCGTGGCCGTGGCGAAAGTCTCGTAGGTGCTGAAATCCCCCACCAGACTGACGATCACGCCGATCGTGACGGCTATCAGCACCAGCAGAACGATATTGGATTTTTTCATGGCGCCCTAAACGGTTTACGGTAGGCAAAGGTACGGGAGAACTGCCAAAAAACTAAAGGTTTTTTGCCCTGGCTACACCTCCTGCCGACCTGCCTTCGCCGGATTTCGCCGGATCCTTTTGTGCCGGCCAAAAAACGGCGGCCCGGCGGAGGGCCTGGTGGTCGGGGTCCGGGGATCTGTCCACGGGGAAACCCTCAGCCCCATGGCGGCATGTGTTAAAAAAATGCTAAAGGGCCGGGCATGCTTTTCCGCAGCGGGGTCCCGCCGGGCCTTCCTTGCCGAATCCGTATCTTTGCCGCAAAAAAAATCGTTCATGGACCTTTCCGGTTTCGACCCCAATGCCCCCTCCTGTATACGCAACAACATCTTTGGCCTGCCATTCCACGAGGAGGACGCGGCCGTCGTGCTGCTGCCGGTGCCCTGGGAAGTCAGCGTATCCTATCACTGCGGCACGGCCCGGGCCCCTGAACGCATTTTCGACGCTTCCATGCAGGTGGACCTCATGGACCCGGATGTGCCCGGCAGCTGGAAAAAGGGCTTTTTCATGCGCGGGGTGAACAAGGACCTGCTCATGCGCAGCGACTACCTGCGCAAGGAGGCCGAGCTCTACCTCAGCTTCCTCCAGGAGGAAGACAAAAAGGAAGAAAGCGAGTTCATGCAGAACAATCTCCGGGAGGTCAACAAAGGCCTGCAGGACATGAATGAGTGGGTGTACGCGGAGACCAGCACCCTGCTGGCGCAGGGCAAGCGCGTAGGCCTGGTTGGCGGCGACCACAGCACGCCCCTGGGCTACTACCGGGCCCTGGGGGAGCGCCATCCCGCGTTCGGCATCCTGCACATCGACGCCCATCTGGACCTGCGGGCCCATTTCGAGAACTTCAGGTATTCCCATGCGTCGATCATGTACAATGCGCTGCAGGAGGTGCCCCAGCTCAGCCGACTGGTGAACGTGGGGGCACGGGACTACTGCGAGGAAGAATGGACCCGTGTCGAGGAAGATCCCGGTCGCATCCGCGTGTTTACCGACGGGATGCTGCGGCGGGCCCAATATGCGGGGGAAACCTGGCACAGCCTCTGCGCCCGCATTGTAGAACAGCTGCCGCAGCAAGTATACCTCAGTTTCGACATCGACGGGCTGGATCCCAAACTCTGCCCCCATACCGGCACGCCGGTGCCGGGCGGCCTGGAAGCGGAACAGGTCTATTACCTGCTTCAGGTCCTGGCAGACAGCGGGCGGCAGCTGATCGGCTTCGACCTGGTCGAGGTGGGCGTCGGACAGGGAGACTGGGATGCGAACGTGGGCGCCCGGGTGCTCTATCGCCTCTGCGGCGCCCTGCTTCGCGACAGCAGCCGTTAAACCCGCCAGGCCACAAGCTCATGGACCAGTTCACCCTCTACATACACAACCCTTACCTGCAGGCCCGTCCTGCAGCCCTGCGCGGGGTGGGGATACTGCATTTTGCCACCGGCTTCCTGCTGGCTAACGCCTGGCTGGACAGCTACCTCAACCAGCAGTACCGGGGGCTGGGTTACCTGTTCCTGGTCATGGCCCTTTTTGAAGCCGTCTATGCCTTTTTCGCCGGCAGGCAGCTCTACCGCCATCCCCGGCTCAACGGCATCATCCGCATAACCACCGCCTTCGCCTTCCTGGTCTATGCGGTGGTGCAGTTCAGCATGGACAAGGCCCTGTTCGGGATCTTCATGGTGCTGATCGCGGGCGCGCTGGGCATGGTCTGTTTTATCGAGCGGCGCTGGACAGCGCCTTATGAGGTCCGGGTCGGCGCCGGCGGCGTCTGGTTCCCGCACCTGTTCAAGGCCCGTTTGCTCGACTGTGACCAGTTCAACCACCTGATCCTCCGGGACAACCTGCTCACCATGGATATGCGAAGCAACCGTGTCCTGCAGCTGGAACTGGAGCGGCCGGTGCCTCCCGGTACCGCCGAGGCGTTCAACGCTTTTTGCGCGGCGCGGACGGGTGTCCGCTGAGCTGGCCGCGCCTCCCGCGGTTGTTTTCCCCATTGTAAGGAAAATGCGTATTTTTGAACAGTATTTTCATCCGGGCCCTGCCCGTGGAGCGAGAGGCGCATGAACCAAG
>CBINPH010000206.1:0-6271 GCA_966252445.1 uncultured Chitinophagaceae bacterium
GTAAGCCTCCCGCTGTGCCCTCCGCAGGGAGAGACGCAACCCGGTGCAATGCGGCCCGAGCCTGTCCAGCGCCCACGCTGCCCAGGGGCGGCCCTGGCGCAGCAGCAGGCCCTTATCCCTGCCCATGCGCTGGCTGAGTCCCCCGCAGAGCACCAGCCCCAGGGGCGCGGCCCCGGCGTTCAACGGGCGCCCTCCCCGGGAGGCAGCGCCCCGCAGCAGGGCGCTCCCCAGTCGAAGCCGCCTGCCGTCCAGTATTCTTTTTTCCAAATAGGCACCTCCCGTTTGACCGTGTCGATGATCCGGCGGTTGGCGGCATAGGCCGCCTCGCGGTGGGCCGCTGCGGTGAGCACCAGCACGGCCGTTTCCCCCACCTCCACCCGCCCGATGCGGTGCAGGCATTTCCCGTGCAGCAAACCGAACTCGCTGACCGCCGCCTCGACGATTTCCCGGATCATGCGCTCCGCCAGGGGGAGCATGGCCTCGTAATGCAGGTAGGCCACCGCCCGGCCCCGGTGGTTGTCCCGCACGTTGCCCGCGAAGAGCGCCCAGGCGCCGGCGCCGGTATGTTGCAGCCCGGCCACATGATGCGACAGGTCTATGCGTTTCCTGGTGATCATCATCCGCCGCTTGAGGGAGGTAAGACATAACATTCGGCACATCCTTCCAGGGAAGCCTCCGCCGGCAGGATGGCGCGGGCATCGGCCACACGGCTGGCCAGCAGTATGCCCGCTGCAGCGGGCACCCGTTCAGCCAGGTTTTTCAGCAGCCCTGCTGCCGTCACGCCCGGAGGCAGGGACAGGGACAGGGTGCCGGGAAAATGTTCGCGCAGTTGCGCAAAGATGATGATCTCCATCAGGCAAGGTTTTGGGCAGGCATGGCCCCGGCGGCATCCAGGGCCGCCAGGCCTCCCTGCAGGTTCATAAACGTATATTCATTACCGTAACGCCTCCGCAGCAGGTGGATGGCCTCCAGGCTGCGCCGGCCGCTGGAACAGAACACCAGGATGGGCCGCCCGGGCTCCAGGGCAGGGAGGTCCTTCCCCAGCCCCGAAGCCGGCGCGTGCAGGGCCGGTGGACCCGGCCGCCAGACACGCTCCCGCTCCTCCCGTACGTCCAGCCATTGAAAGCGCTCCTGCGCCTGCTGCATCCAGCCCCGGAACTGGCCGGGGCTGACCTGGATGATGCCGGCCTGCGGGCGTTCGCCGTACGCGGCCGCCCGGAAAACTTCGGGCGCTTGCTGCCGCAGCGGGTTGCCGGGCTGCGGCCGGATCTCCCAGCTCCGGCTCTCGCCGGTCCACAGCTGGTAGCAGCAGAGCCGCCCGGAGGGCAGGGCGGGATCCCCCAGCAGGTAACGCAGGGCCATGGCCGCCTGCAGGGCACCCATGGTGCCTGCGGCGGGCCCCGCGACCCCCGAGAGCGCGCAGGCCCCCAGGAGCGCCTGGTCGGGCACCCCCGGAAAAAGATCGCGGTAGTTCACCGGCGTCGCCGCACGGGGATCATTCAACAGGGCCAGCTGGCCTTCCCAGCCCGACACGCTCGCCGTCACCAGGGGCCGCCCCAGCCAGAAGCAATGGTCGTTGACCAGGTAGCGCGTGGCAAAATTGTCGCTGCAGTCCAGCACCAGGTCATGGCGGGCGATCAGCTCCTCCGCATTCTCCGGCTCCAGGGGGCAGGCATAGACCTGCACGCGGAGGCTGCCCTGATGGGCACGCAGCCGCGCTGCCGCAGCCTCAGCCTTGTTCCTGCCCAGGTCTGCCTCCGTATACAGGATCTGCCGGGGCAGGTTGCTCTCCTCGACCCGGTCTCCGTCGACGATCCCCATGACGCCCACACCCGCCGCCGCCAGGTACAGCGCTGCCGGGCAGCCCAGCCCGCCCGCGCCCACGATCAACACCCGGGCATCACGGATGCGGAGCTGCCCTTCTTCGCCAAAACCCGGCAGGCAGATCTGTTGCCGGAACCTTCGCCGCTCTGTCGCTGATAACATACATTAAATAAAATTACATGTTTATAAATTTACACAAAATTATAAGATTTTTACATAATGGTGAAAGATATTTACGTTTTATTTTTACTTTTGCGTTATTAAACAAATTTTATCCTAAAATAATTTATATTATATTAAATTGATATTTTATGGATACTTTCGGATTACACGGAGAGGCGGGACCTTACCGTAAAAGAATTGTGGTCATCGGCAACGGCATGGTCGGCCATCGTTTTTGCGAAAAAATAAAGGAAAAAGATATCCATAATGAATTTGATATCACAGTATTTGGTGAAGAAACGCATAGGGCCTACGACAGGGTCCATCTCAGCGAGTACTTCGCAGGCAAGACCGTAGAGCAGCTTTATCTATCCGAAGCCGGATGGTATGCTGCACAAAATATCCAAATTCACCTGGGAGATCCGGTTACTGAAATTGATAAATTTAAAAAAATCGTCATTTCTTCTTCCGGGCTCCGCTGTCCCTATGACTACCTGGTGCTGGCCACAGGCTCCTCCCCCTTTGTTCCGCCCCTGCAGGGCACGGATCTTCACGGCGTCTTCGTATACCGGACCATAGAAGACCTGGAGCTGATCACGGCCTATGCGTTCAAGGCGAGAAAAGCCCTGGTCATCGGCGGCGGGTTGCTGGGCCTGGAGGCGGCCAAGGCCATGGTGGACCTGGACCTCGAAACCCATGTGGTGGAGCATTCTCCCCGCCTCATGCCCCGGCAGCTCGACGATACCGGTTCGGGGTTCCTGCAATCCAGGCTGGAACACCTGGGCATACGCATACACCTGAACAAGGAAAGCACGGCGATCCGGGGCAGGGAGCGCGTAGACCGGGTGGACTTTGCCGACGGCAGCCAGCTGGATGCCGACATGGTGGTGATCTCCGCCGGCATACGCCCCCGGGATCAGCTGGCGCGGGGCTGCGGGCTGCGGGTAGGCCCCCGGGGCGGGGTGCTGGTCAACGAACAGCTGCAAAGCTCCGACCCCTGCATATATGCCATAGGGGAATGCGCCCTGTTCCAGGGCATGATCTACGGGCTGGTGGCGCCGGGTTACGAGATGGCCGAGGTAGTCGCGGCCCGCCTGACGGGAGAGGACAAGGCTTTCCGTCCCTTCGACATGTCCACGAAACTGAAGCTGATGGGCGTGGATGTGGCCAGCTTCGGAGACCCCTTCGGCATGGATACGGCCCACAGCCCGGTGGTCTTCGAGGACCGCATGCGCGACATCTACAAGCGGATCAACGTGTCGGAGGACGGGAAGCGCCTGCTTGGCGGCATCCTCGTCGGCGACACGCGCCTGTACAACCTCCTGCTGCAGACCTACCTCAACGAGATGCCCCTGCCCCGGGACCTGGAGAGCCTGCTCTTCGAGGCGCCCAAAGAAGGAAGCCCGGGCTCCGGGGTCATGGCCCTGCCGGACAGTGCCCTGATCTGCTCCTGCGAAAGCGTGTCCAAGGGCGCCATCTGCGCGGCGGTGACCAGCCAGGGGCTCAGTGACCTGGACGGGATCAAAAAATGCACCAAGGCCGGCACCGGCTGCGGGGGATGCCTGCCCATGGTAAAAGACCTCCTCCAGGAGTCCCTGAAGCGCCAGGGCAAGGCGGTGAAGGCGGTGATCTGCGAGCATTTCCCGCACAGCCGCCAGGAGCTCTACGACCTGATCCGCGTGCACGGCACCCGGAGCTTCGAAGAGGCCCTGGAACGCTTCGGCAACGGGGCCGGCTGCGAGGTCTGCAAACCCGCACTCGCCTCCATACTGGCCAGCGCCTGGAACGACCTTATCCTCAGGCAGGCGACGATACAGGACACCAACGACCGCTACCTGGCGAACATCCAGAAAGGCGGAACCTATTCGGTGGTTCCCCGGGTGCCGGGCGGAGAGATCACCCCCGACAAGCTCATCGCCCTGGGGGAGGTCGCCCGCAAATACCAGCTGTACTGCAAGATTACCGGGGGTCAGCGCATAGACCTTTTCGGCGCCCATGTGCACCAGCTGCCGGCCATATGGGAAGAACTCATCGCCGCCGGTTTCGAGAGCGGGCACGCCTACGGCAAGGCCGTGCGCACGGTGAAAAGCTGCGTGGGATCGACCTGGTGCCGGTTCGGGCTGCATGATTCGGTGGGCTTCGCCGTCACCCTGGAAGAAAGGTACAAGGGCCTCCGCTCCCCGCACAAGATCAAAATGGCCGTGTCGGGCTGCGTGCGTGAATGCGCCGAAGCCCAGTCCAAGGATATCGGGGTCATCGCCACGGAGCAGGGATGGAACCTCTTCGTCTGCGGCAACGGCGGCGCCAAGCCCCAGCATGCTGTGCTCCTGGCCTCGGACATCGATGAGGCCACCGTCATCCGCTATGTGGACCGTCTGCTGATGTACTACATCAAGACGGCGGAACCCCTGACCCGCACCTCCACCTGGCTGAACAAGCTGGAGGGAGGACTCGACTACCTGAAAAAGGTGGTGGTGGAGGATGCGCTGGGGATCTGCGCGCAGCTGGAAGAAGACATGGCCCGGACCCTGGCCCAGTACCGCTGCGAATGGAAGGCCGTGGTGGAGTCCCCGGAGCTGAGGGCCCAGTTTACCCATTTCGTGAACAGCGACGAACCGGATCCCACGATCCGCTTCCGGGAAGAACGCCGGCAGAAGGTACCCGAAGCCTGGACCTGAACACCCTTGTCCTATGAAGCGCAAAACCTGAACTTATGAATACAGTCCCTACAGCCCCCGCGGAAATGGCCGGCCTTCGCTGGTTCAAAGCCTGCCGCAGCAGCGACGTGCCGCCGAACGGCGGCGTCTGCGTCAAATACGGGGAGCAGCAGATCGCCCTTTTTTATTTCGCGTACCGGGAGGCCTGGTATGCCACGGACAACCTTTGCCCCCACCGACAGCAGATGAGCCTGTCCCGGGGCCTGGTCGGCGAGGCCCAGGGTGAGCCCAAGGTGGCCTGCCCCTTTCACAAAAAAACCTTTTCCCTGGAAAACGGGCGCTGCCTGAGCGACCCGGGAGCCTACCACATCTGCACCTATCCGGTGCGGGTGGAGGAAGGCCACGTATACATCGGCATGCCGCGATGAGGGCCGGGTGAAGTCCCGGAGCAACAGCGAATGTCCTGACGCAAGCCACGCTCATGAAAATCCTTCCGCACACCCCGCTGGACCGCCTGCGCCTGTTCAGCCTGCGGGGCATACAGATGCGTACCTTCCACCTCAGCTGGCTGATGTTCTTCGTCTGCTTTTTCGGGTGGTTCGGGCTGGCGCCGCTGATGCCCGCCATCCGGGCGGATATGGGGCTCAGCAAGACCGAGGTGGGCACCCTCATCATCGTGTCCGTGTCGACGACCATCGTCGGGCGCCTGCTGGCCGGCTACCTGTGCGAACGCTGGGGGCCCCGGAAGACGGCCGTACGCCTGCTGCTGCTGGGCGCCCTGCCCCTCTTCCTGGTGGGGCTGGCCAGGGACTACCGCACCATGCTCCTCTTCCGGGGGGCCATCGGCCTCATCGGCGCCTCCTTTGTGATCACCCAGTTCCATACGGCTTCGCTGTTCAGCCCCCGCCTCAAGGGGCGGGCGGCCGCCATAGCCGGGGGCTGGGGTAACCTGGGCGGGGGCGTGGCCAACCTGGTCATGCCCCTGCTCTTCGCCGCCATCGTAGGCATGGGCTACACCGGCGCGCAGGCCTGGCGCTATGCCATGATCCTGCCGGGGTTGCTGATGCTGCTCCTGGCCTGGCTGTATCACCGCTATGCGGGGGATCCCCCGCCGCAGCCGCAGGGAAGGCCCCGGCCCCGGGACAGGTCGCTGTGGCGGGACCGCAGGGTCTGGGCGCTGACCCTGGCCTACGGCATGTGCTTCGGCGTGGAGATCACCTTCGACAATGTGGCCGCCCTGCATTTTGTGGATCATTTCGGGCTGTCCCAGACAGCGGCGGGTGCCTGGGCGGGGGCTTTCGGCGCCATGAACCTCTTCGCCAGGGCCCTGGGTGGCTATGGGTCGGACCGGGCAGGCCGCCGCGGCGGCCTGAGCGCCAAGGGCAAGCTGCTGGCCCTGCTGCTGGCCCTGGAAGGGCTGGCCCTGATCGCTTTCGCCCGCTCGGGCAGCCTGGCCATCGCCCTGGTGCTCATGCTGGCGTTCGCCTTTTTCCTGAAAATGGCCAACGGGGCGACCTACGGCATGGTGCCCTTTCTGCATGAAAAGCATGCGGGCCTGGTCGGCGGCATCGTGGGTGCCGGCGGGAATGCGGGCGGCATGCTGTTCGGCTTCTTCTTCCGCGCGCCCG
>CBINPH010000207.1:0-6231 GCA_966252445.1 uncultured Chitinophagaceae bacterium
AGCGCACCTCTAAACCACCCGTCGCCCATGAAGATATTGGTTTGCATCGCCAGGACACCGGATACCACGGCCAGGATAGCGTTCACCGATGAACAAAAGCGTTTCGATGATTCCGGCGTCACCTACATCATCAATCCGTACGATGAATATTATGGACTGGTGAGGGCCCTGGAGCTGAAGGAGACGCTGGGCGCCACGGTGCACCTGATCTGCGTAGGCGGACCCGACGTGGAACCCGTGATCCGCAAAGCCCTGGCCCTGGGCGGAGATGAAGCCATTCGCGTCAACACCGGCCGCTCCGACAGTTACGGGGTGGCCAGCCAAATTGCCGCCCAGGCCAAGGAAGGCGCTTACGATATCGTGTTCTGCGGCAAGGAAACGATCGATTACAATGGCTCCGAGGTGGGCGGCATGGTCGCCGGCCTGCTGAACTATCCTTTTGTCTCTTTAGCCACTCACTTCGAGGTGGAAGGCGAAGAAGCGACCATCCGGCGTGAGATCGAAGGCGGCGAAGAGATCTGTAAGGTCCGGCTGCCCCTGGTCGTCTCCTGCATGAAAGGCATGGCCGAGCCCCGCATCGCCAATGTCAAGGGGATCGTCAGCGCCCGCACCAAACCCTTGCGGGTGGTGGAAGCTGTGGAAACGGAGACCCTGACCGCTACGGTCCGCTTCGAGCTGCCTCCGCCGAAAGGCGGGGTAACCATGGTGGACGCCGGCGACATGGACGAGCTGGTACGCTTGCTTCATGAGGAAGCCAAAGTGATCTGACCCGGGAACCTTCCCTTTTACCTGTCGAAAAAAACGTTATGTCCGTACTCGTATTCGTTGACCAGCATGATGGCCACATCAAGAAAAGCGCCCTGGAGGCGGCCGCCTATGGCGCGCGCCTGGCGGCCCAGACAGGAACCAAGGCCAGCGCCGTAGTCCTGGGCCCCAGCGAGGCGGATAGCCTGAAAGCCTTGGGGCGTTACGGCATTCAGCGGGTCCTGCATGCTGGCCAACCTCTGCTGGGTCATTTCGAGGCTACTGTTTTCGCGCGGGTGACCGCCGAAGCCGCAGAGCAGGAAAACGCCTCGATCATTGTCCTTCCCCACAACTTCAACGGCCGGGCTATGGCGCCCCTGCTGTCCGTCCGGCTGCAGGCGGGGCTGGTGACCGGAGCCCTGGCTCTGCCGGAAACGGACACGGGTTTCGTGGTGAAGAAAAGCGTTTTTTCCGGAAAGGCTTATGCCCACGTGAGCATACTCACCGATAAAAAGATTATTACCCTGACGCCCAACGTCTTTGCCCTGGAAGCCGCGAGCGGCGAAGCAGAGGTCATCGACTGGGCGCCCACGGTCGCCGAGGCCGACTTCCGTGTGCGGGTGGAGGCCACGGAAACCCTCAGCGGGGAAGTGCCGCTCACGGAAGCCGAGATCATCGTCAGCGGGGGACGGGGGCTCAAGGGGCCTGAGCACTGGGGCATGGTCGAAGACCTCGCCAAGGCGTTGGGCGCCGCCACCGCCTGCTCCCGGCCCGTCGCCGATGCCGGTTGGAGACCTCACCACGAGCATGTGGGGCAAACCGGCATCACCGTACGTCCCAACCTGTACATCGCCATTGCCATCTCCGGCGCCATCCAGCATCTGGCGGGCGTCAACGGCAGCAAGAACATCGTGGTGATCAACAAGGACCCCGAAGCGCCTTTCTTCAAGGCAGCCACATACGGCGTCGTGGGGGATGCTTTCGAGGTGGTTCCCGCCCTTACCGAAGCGGTGCGTACATACCGCGAAAGCCATTCCTGACACCACAGTTTCTGGCCCCCAGAGAGGACAAACGCCTTCACGTCCTCAATTTCCGCCGCAACAGCAAGACTTGCAGCTTGAGGGTGGCGTACACCATACCCACCAGCAGGCAAGCGGCCGCCAGGTACAGGATGGCTGTGCCCCAGCGCAGATATCCTATGCCGCCGGTCATCCCCCCGACCAGGAAAGAGACGATGATCGATGCACGCAGCACGATGATGGAAGACAACCGCTGTTGTTGCTCCTTACGCCGGTAGAAGAAAAGCTGGGAGAGTTCTATGCCCAGGTCCGTAAAAAGCCCGGTCAGGTGGGTGGTGCGGACCACGGCATTGGATATGCGGGTGACCAGGGCGTTCTGCAACCCCATCGCAAACAGCAGGCCACAGGCCCAGATGTCCCGGTACAGGTCCAGGCGGCCTGGCGCCAGCGTGGCGATGAGGATCAGCAGGACAATTTCCACCAGCACGGGCAGGGCATTGGAGAATTTGGAGTCGGTACGCAACAGGAGCTCGATCAACAGGCCGGAAAAGAAAGCCCCTGCCAGGAAGGAAAATACATAGGCGGCGTAGATCCAGGCTCCTCCCCCATGATGGGTCACGGCCTCATCCGAAATATAGGCAAAGTGTCCGGTGACGTTGGTGGTCAGCCGGCCGAGCGCCATCAGGCTCGTGGTATTGACGATGCCTGCCACGAACGAGAGCAGCGCTGCCAGCTTTACATTGTGGACCAGGGTCCTGTTTTTGCCTCTGTGCCTGAACATGCCGGGAAATGACCGGCAAAGGTAGATGATTCCCCGTTCACGGACCTTTCGTAATTTTGGGCCATGGCTACCCGTACCCTGCTTTCGGTCAACATCAATAAATTCGCCACCCTGCGCAACGCCAGGGGCGGCAATCTACCCGATATCCTCCAGGTCGCCCGGGACTGCGAACGGTTCGGGGCCGATGGCATCACGGTGCATCCTCGCCCCGACGAAAGGCATATACGCTACCGTGACGTCCTGGACCTCAAACCTGTGGTGACCACGGAGTTCAACATCGAAGGATATCCATCGGAGCCTTTTATGGAGCTGGTGCTGCAGGTGAAACCCCAGCAGTGCACCCTGGTCCCGGATCCACCGGATGCGCTGACATCCAACACCGGTTGGGATACATTGCAGCACCGGACCTTCCTGCAGGAGGTCATCGCCAGGCTGAAGGAGGCGGGAATCCGGGTCTCCCTGTTCCTGAATGCGGACCCCGCCATGGTGGAGGGCGCAAAAGCCGCCGGCGCCGACCGCATCGAACTGTATACCGGCCCTTACGCCCAGCAGTTTCTCCAGATCATCACGGATGAAAAATACCGGCAGGAGCATTTTACCGACACCTTCGTCCGGACGGCCGACATGGCCACGCACGCCGGGCTGGGCGTCAATGCCGGCCATGACCTTAACCTCGAGAACCTGCGGTACCTCAAGACCTGTATTCCCCAGCTGGCAGAGACCTCCATCGGGCATGCCCTCGTGTGTGACGCCCTGTATTACGGTCTCGAGAATACGATCCAGCTCTACCAGCGGCAGCTGGCCTGAAGGCCCGGCAGCTGCCGGGCGATCGCCGCAGCCTGGACGGCGTACGGCTCCGCGGCCCGGATTTCATTTATCTTCCTTTCTTCGATATTTTTGCAGCCATGACGTTATCCAAGAACTATCTCCCGGGTGAGACGGAAAGCCGTTGGTACGACCATTGGCTGCAGCAGGGCTATTTCCATTCTGAACCAGACAGCCGGGAACCCTACACGGTGGTCATCCCCCCACCCAACGTGACGGGCGTGCTGCATATGGGCCACACCCTGAATGAAACCGTTCAGGACACCCTGGTGCGGCGGGCCCGCATGCATGGGTATAACGTCTGCTGGGTGCCGGGAGCTGACCACGCATCCATCGCCACCGAAGCCAAAGTAGTGGGCATGCTGGCTGAGCAGGGCCTGAAAAAAGCCGATGTAGGCCGGGAGGCCTTTTTGCAGCATGCCTATGCATGGAAAGACAAATACGGGGGCATTATCTACGAACAGATCAAGCGGCTGGGATGCTCCTGCGACTGGGACCGGGCAACCTTTACGATGGACGACCACTATTATAAGGCCGTCATCAAAGTTTTCGTGGAGCTGTACCGCAAAGGCCTGATCTACCGGGGAGCACGGATGATCCACTGGGACCCCGTCGCCCTCACCGCCCTCAGCGACGAGGAGGTGGAGTACCGCGAAGTCCAGTCGTCGCTGTATTACGTGCAATACGCCCTGGAAGGATCCGGAGACCATGTCACCATTGCCACCACCCGGCCCGAGACCATCCTGGGTGATACCGCGATATGCGTTCACCCGGACGACGAGCGCTACCGCCACCTGGCCGGGCGCTCAGCCATCGTTCCCCTGATTGGGCGGCGCATCCCGATCATTACCGACGACTATGTAGACCCCTCTTTTGGCACCGGCTGCCTGAAAGTCACCCCCGCCCACGACGTCAACGACTATGCCCTGGGCCTGCGCCATCACCTGGAGGTCATCAGCGTGCTGAACGACGACGGAACCATGAGTGAAGCCGCCCAGCGCTATGTAGGAGAAGACCGTTTTGCCGCGAGAAAGCTGATCGTCCAGGACCTGAAAGCAGCCGGGCACCTGCTGAAGACCGAAGACATCATCAATAAAAACGGGTTTTCCCAGCGCACCAATGCCGTCGTGGAACCCCGCATATCCACCCAGTGGTTCCTGCAAACGGAAACGTTGGCCGCCCCCGCGCTGGACATCGTCAACCGGCAGGATGTCCGCCTGTTTCCCGAAGAGCGTTTTCTGAACACCTACCGGCATTGGATGGAGAACATCAAGGACTGGTGCATCTCCCGGCAGCTGTGGTGGGGACAACGGATCCCCGCCTGGTACGACAAGGATGGTCGGGTGTACGTGGCGGAGAGCGAAGAAGAGGCCCGACGCATGGCTGCCGGTGCCGAGCTGCGCCAGGACGAGGATGTGCTGGACACCTGGTTTTCTTCCTGGCTCTGGCCCATGGAGGTGTTTCACGGGGTGACGCGCCCGGACAATCCCGACATCAACTACTATTATCCGACGACCGTTTTGGTGACGGGGCAGGACATCATTTTCTTCTGGGTAGCCCGCATGATCATGGCCGGGCTGGCCTGGCAGCATGAACGCCCTTTCCGGGATGTGTACTTCACCGGGATGGTCCGCGACCGGCAGGGACGCAAGATGAGCAAGTCGCTGGGCAACTCCCCCGACCTGCTGGCCCTGATCGACCAGTTTGGCGCTGATGCGGTCCGTTTCGGCATTCTCATCTCCTCCCCCGCGGGAAACGACCTGCTTTTTGATGAAGCGGGCTGCACGCAGGGGCGCCATTTCTGCAACAAGCTGTGGAACGCCCTCAAGCTGGTCCGGGGCTGGACCCCCGAAGAACGGCCCGCCGATGACGATTTCCCGGCCCGGTGGTTTGACAGCACGCTGGCCGAAGCAGCGGTTCACCTGGACGGTTTGTTCGCGACCTACCGGCTCAGTGAGGCGCTCAAATTTGTGTATTCCCTGATCTGGGACGATTTCTGCAGCTGGTACCTGGAATGGGTCAAGCCCCCATCCGGCAAAACGGTACCCGCTTCGGTCCTCGAAACAACGCTGGATTTTTTCGAGCGCCTGCTGGTGCTGCTTCACCCTTTCATGCCTTTTGTGACGGAGGAGATCTACCATCTTCTTCGTGACCGGAAGCCGGGCGATGACCTGGTCATTCGTCAGGCGGCCGCTCCCGGAACGCCCGATCCGGGTGTTTTGGCCCAGGGCCGGCTGGCCAGGCAGGCTATCACCGCTATTCGCGATGCCCGCAATAAACAACAGATCCGGCACAAAGACCCCATCGTTCTCCACATCGATACGGCGGATGCCGCCGCATACCAGGCCTTTGGCGGGGTGCTCGCCCGGCAGGTCAACGCCAGCGGCCTGCAGTTCGGTCCCGCCCCGGCCGCGGGTGGCATCGTGGTGGTCGTGGATAAGGATAAGATAGTCATGGAGCTGCCTCATGGTGCTGAAGCGGCGCTGAGCCTGCAAAAGGACCGGCTTCTCCAGGACCTGGCCCACCAGCGGGGATTCCTGGCCTCGGTGGAGAAGAAACTGGGCAATGAGCGCTTCGTGCAGCATGCCAAACCGGAACTGGTAGAACGGGAACGCCAGAAGCAGGCGGATGCCAAAGCCCGGATCCAGGCCATCGAGGAAAGCCTGAAGCATATGTAACCAGGTGCTTTAGGGTTTCCGGCTTCTTTCCCGGATCCGCTTGTATATCCTGATGGCCATCATCAGCAGGATCCCCAACAGCAAGAGCCCTAGCAGGCCCTGCAGCATGTCCAGGCTACTCTTCAGCACGACCAGGAAGACAATAGCAAACAAAAAAAGCGTGGCCACTTCATTCCATGCCCGG
>CBINPH010000208.1:0-6179 GCA_966252445.1 uncultured Chitinophagaceae bacterium
GGGGGCGCCCCTGCGCCAAATACCGTATTTTTATGTCGGCCCGCGGCCATGCGCGGGCAAACCCTTTCCTGCCATGAAAAACGCCGCCTGCTGCTGCCTGTTGTCTGTCTTAACCGCCTGTCACATGAGAACAGCCGCCGACCTCATCGTTCACCATGCCGTCGTCTATACCGTCGATGACCGCTTTTCCGTCGCCCAGGCCTTTGCGGTCAAAGGGCATCGCATCCTGGCCGTGGGCAGCGAGGAGGACATCCTCGGAAGCTTCGAAGCCCCCGAGCAGGTGGACGCCGGCGGACATGCCGTATATCCGGGCTTCATCGACGCCCATGCGCATTTTTTTGGCTTCGGCCAGTCCCTGCATACCGCCGACCTGCGCGGTGCCCGGAGCTGGGAGGAGGCGCTGGAGCGGGTGCGCCGCTTCGCCGACCGGGAGCCGGGCGGCTGGATCACCGGGCAGGGCTGGGACCAGAATGACTGGCCGGGACAGCAGTTCCCCGACAACCGGCAGCTGAATGCCCTGTTTCCCCATACCCCGGTGGTGCTGATGCGCGTGGACGGCCATGCCGTCCTGGCCAACCAGGCGGCCCTGGAGGCCGCCGGCCTGCGCCCGGGACAGCATGTCGACGGCGGGGAGATCGTCACGCAGGGGGGCCGGCTCACGGGACTGCTGGTAGACAACGCCGTGGACCTCCTCTACGCCGCCAGGCCTCCACTGACGGACGAGGCGCGCCGCCGCTGCCTGCTGGACGCCGAGGCCCGTTGCTTTGCGGCGGGACTCACCACCGTGGACGACTGCGGCCTGGGCCGGCATATGGTAGAATTTATCGACAGCCTGCAGCGCAGCGGCGAGTTGCGGATGCGCCTCTACGTCATGCTTTCGGCTGACCCCGAGAACCTCGACCACTACCTGCATACCGGACCCTACAGGACCGATCGGCTGAACGTGCGGGCCTTCAAGCTCTTTGCCGACGGGGCCCTGGGCTCACGGGGCGCCTGCCTGCTGGAGCCCTATGCGGACCGCCCCGGATGGCGGGGTTTCCTGCTAAAGCCCCGGGCTTACTTTGAAAAGGTGGCCCGCCGCCTGGCCGGCAGCAGCTTCCAGATGTGCACCCACGCCATTGGTGACTCCGCCAACCGCATGATGCTGGAGATTTATGCGGCGGCGCTTGGCGGCCCCAACGACCGGCGCTGGCGCATTGAGCATGCCCAGGTGCTGGACACGGCCGACATCCCCCTGTTCGGCCGCTACGACATCGTGCCCTCGGTGCAGCCCACCCATGCCACCTCGGACATGTACTGGGCGGGCGAACGCCTGGGCGAGCGACGGCTGGCCGGGGCATATGCCAACAGGGACCTGCTGGAGCAGAACGGCTGGATACCCCTGGGAACAGACTTCCCCGTAGAGGACATCGCCCCGGTCAAGACCTTTTACGCCGCCGTCAGCCGACGCGACAGCGCCGGTTACCCCGAGGGCGGCTTCCTGCCCCGGCAGGCCCTCAGCCGGGAGCAGACCCTGCGCGGCATGACCCGCTGGGCCGCCAGGGCCAATTTCGCAGAGCGGGAGAAGGGCAGCATAGAGCCGGGCAAATTCGCCGACTTCGTCATCTGGGACCGCGACATCATGAAGGTCCCCATGCCGCAGGTCCTGGAATCCGGTCCGCTGGCCACTTACCTGGGCGGGGAACAGGTCTATGCCTCCGAAAGCGGGGAAATGGTAAAAAAATAAGGGCGACGGGCCCAAGTCGCCGTCTTTAAGTAATTTTACCGCCCGGCAGGGCCGGTAAGGCCCCAAATGCCGAAGGGCTCATGGACGATACATTTTACAGGCATATACTGCGCAAGCAGCAGGAAGTGGAAGCGGTGCCTCCCAACGAGATCATCGCCTCCTGGGCGGTGAAAGTGCTGCGGCTGCTGTACCCCGAAAAATCCAAGCGGCAATACGGCTCGGTCGACGAGATCCGTTCGGAATTTGCCGCCCTGGAGCATGCGCTGACGGGCATCCTCAACGATACGAAGGCCTGCTGCAACTGCAACAACGACCTGGTAGCCCGACAGTTCTTCGAACAGGTGCCGGCGCTGTACGCCCTGCTCAACAAGGACGCGCAGGCCATCATGGAAGGCGACCCCGCCGCCCGCAGTGAGTTCGAGGTCATCCGCACCTACCCGGGCTTTTTCGCGATCTCCTTCTACCGGGTGGCCCATGCGCTGCTGGAGCTGGAGGTACCCCTGGTCCCCCGCATCCTTACCGAATACGCCCATTCCCATACGGGGATAGACATCCATCCCGCCGCCGACATCGGCGAGTACTTCTGCATCGATCACGGCACGGGCATCGTGGTCGGGGAAACGGCCATCATCGGCGACCATGTCAAGCTGTACCAGGGCGTGACCCTGGGCGCCCTGAGCGTGGACAAGGGGATGATGTACGTGAAGCGGCACCCGACGGTGGAGGATCATGTCGTCGTCTATTCCGGCGCCACCATCCTGGGGGGCGACACGGTGATCGGACACCACAGCGTCATCGGAGGCAACGTCTGGCTGACCCGCAGTGTGCCGCCCAATTCCACCGTCTACCACAAGCCCCTGATAGAGGTCATCGAGAACAAAATCGTCAACTGAGGAACAACCGCCATGGCAAAGGTTACGGACCTGATCGGCAACACCCCGCTGGTAGAACTGCAAAAACTTACCCCTCACCCCGGTGTCCGCATACTGGCCAAGCTGGAAGGTAACAATCCCGGCGGCAGCGTTAAGGACCGCCCCGCCCTGCATATGATCCGCAGCGCCATGGAACGGGGGGAGATCAGCCCCGGCACCCCCCTCATCGAAGCGACGAGCGGCAACACCGGCATTGCCCTGGCGATGATCGCCAGCCTCTTCGGGCTGCAGATCGAGCTGGTCATGCCGGAAAGCTCCACGCGGGAACGCACGCTCACCATGCAGGCCTATGGCGCCCGGGTGACCCTGCTGGAAGACATAGAGACCTGCCGCGACTATGCGGCCGAAAAAGCCGCCGGCGAGGGTTATTTTCAGCTCAACCAGTTCGCCAACCCGGATAATTACGGAGCCCATTACCGGAGTACCGGCCCTGAGATATGGCGGGACACGGGAGGCCAGGTCACCCATTTCGTGAGCGCCATGGGCACCACGGGGACCATCATGGGCGTTTCCCGTTATCTCAAAGAACGCAATCCCGGGGTGACCATCGTGGGCTGCCAGCCTACAGAAGGGTCCTCCATCCCCGGCATCCGGCGTTGGCCGGAGGCCTACCTCCCGAAGATCTATGAGCCCAGCCGCGTCGACCGTGTCCTGGACGTCTCGCAGGAGGAAGCCACGGAAGCCGCCAGGGCGCTGGCCCGGACGGAGGGCATCTTCGCCGGCATGAGCAGCGGCGGCGCAGCAGCGGCGGCCCTGCGCCTGGCGGGCGAGCTGCAGGAAGGCGTGATCGTCTTCATAGTCTGCGACCGCGGCGACCGCTACCTCACCAGCGACCTGTTTGCCTGAACGGTGCGGGCTCCATATCCCGTTTACGGATTATTGGCCTTATCTTTCGGAAAATTGACTGCCATGCATCCCGATGACCTGCCCGCGCTGGACGACACCAGAACGCTGTCCCCCGAGCTGATCGCCGCCTACCGGGCCGACGGCCATGCCCTGATCCGCGGCGTGCTCAGCCCCGAAGAAGTCGCTGTCTACCAATCCCTGATCCGTGCCGCCGCCGAACGCTACAACACCGAAAAGCGGCGCATGGAAGACCGCGATACTTACGGAAAGGCTTTCCTGCAGATCATGAACCTCTGGCGCGCCGATGACAGCGTGCGGCGCTTCGTGCTGGCCAAAAGGATGGCCCGCATCGCCGCCGACCTTATGGGTGTAGACAATGTGCGGCTGTACCACGACCAGGCCCTCTTCAAGGAGGCCGGCGGCGGCCCCACACCCTGGCACCAGGATCAGTATTACTGGCCCCTGGACAGCCCGAACACCATCACCATGTGGATGCCGCTGGTGGACATCTCCGTGGATATGGGCATGCTCACCTTCGCCAGCGGCTCGCATCGCGCCGGGGCCATGGCCAGCCACGAGATCTCCGACGACTCCGACCGGGAATTTGACGCCTACGTGCGGGAGCAGGGCTTCCCGGTGACCCGGGCCACCACCATGCGCGCCGGCGATGCCACCTGGCATGCGGGCTATACCATACACAATGCGCCGGGCAACGCCTCCGACCGCATGCGGGAAGTGATGACGGTGATCTATTTTGCAGATGGCGCAAGAATCAGCGAGCCCGCCAACGCCTGGCAGGCCAACGACCGCAAGACCTGGCTCATGGACGGCCCCATAGGTGCGCCGGCCGCCTCCCCCCTCAACCCCCTGCTGCTCTGAGGCGCCGGGGCGGGCTGCACAGCCGCAGCCGCTAACCATGCCAAACCACCGCCGCGGCGGACGGAAACCTGACCATGCCTACGAACCCACAGCCGGACCCGAGCCCGCAGGCGGAGATCATGTACCATGTCTTCGAGCGCAGCTTCTACGACAGCAACGGGGACCGGCACGGTGATCTCCAGGGCCTGCGGCAGCAGCTCAGCTACCTGGAAGAGCTGGGCGTCAACGCCCTGCTGGTGACGCCCCTGTTCCGCTCCGGCTACTATCACAACTATTTCGCGGACGATTTCGGGTCCATCGATCCCCGCTACGGCACGATGGAGGACTGGGTGGCGCTGGTGCGCGACCTGCACAGCCGGGGCATGCGCATTTACCTGGACATGGAGATCCAGTACGTCACCGACCGCCAGATATGGTTTCGGGAGTCTTACCGGAACCCCGCCTCTCGGTACAGCGACTACATCCTCTACAACGGGCCGGGCAACACGGAGCCGGAACCCATCATCTACAACCTGTCCCGCCTGATCGGCTACCACGACACCACCCGGAAAATGGCCACCGTCAACCTGCTGCACCCCGATGTACAGGCCTATTTCCTGGAGCTGTTCCTCCGCTGGATGGACCCGGCCGGCACGGGACGCCCGGAGGACGGCGTCGACGGCTTCCGCATCGACCACATGATGGACGACCTGGATGACAAAGGCGTGCTGAGCGGGCTGTTCGACGGCTTCTGGCGCCCGCTTTTTACCCGGCTGAAAGCCCGGAACCCCGGACTCTGCCTCATCGCCGAGCAGGGTAACTGGGAAGCCTTCGGCGGGGATTATTTCGAGCGGGCAGGGGTGGACAGGGTCTTCGCCTTCAACCTGCAGCGGGCCTTTCTCTCTTTCGACAAAGCGGCCATCGCCGCGACGGCCGCGGCCGGCTTCGCCGAGACGCCCCCCGGCTGCCGGCAGATCGTCATCATCGAAAACCACGATACGCCCCGTTTCGCCGCCGTCGTGGACCGGCATCCCGGCCGCCTGCGCATGGGAGCGGCCTTTACCCTGCTCAGCGGCGGGGTGCCCTGCATCTACTACGGCCAGGAGCTGGGCATGTTCGGCCGGGGAGGCTTCGGGCGGCCGGAAGACACCGACGGCAACGATATCCCCCAACGCGAGGCCTTCCAGTGGTACGCCGGCGATGAGGGCCCCGGCATGGCTTTCTGGTACCGGGACGGAGGACCCTGGTGGGACGAGGGCGCCGTGTCGCCACCCGACGGGGTCTCCCTGGAAGAGGAGCGCAGCGACGAGCATTCCCTTTGGCATTTTTACCGGCGGCTGATCCGCCTTTACCGGGAGCGGCCCCTGCTGCATGCCGGTGCCTATCTTCCTGCGGCCAATGACAACGGACAGGTTTACACGTTCTTCCGCTATACCGGTCAGCAGGCGGCGCTGGTGCTGCTCAACCTCTCCGAAGAGCCGCAGGAGGCCTTCGTCACCCTCGACGGAGCCCCTGCGCCGCTGGGGGCGGGGGAGCTGCGCTCCCTCTACGGGCTGGGGGAGGCCCGTGAAGAGCACGGCGGGCTCCGCGTGCGCCTCGACAGCTATGGCATAGCGCTGTGGCAGGAGCCCTAAGCCCTTCTGCGGATAACCCATCTCGGCAAAAGGCCTTATCTTATGCCCAAATTCCTTGAAGAAATCCGCCATGAAAAAGACCTGCATCATCCTGGGGCTCCTGTGCCTGGGGCTGCTGCCCGCCGCTGCGCAGCGGTATGCCCCCGATTGGGCTTCCCTGGACACCCGGGGCATTCCCGCCTG